>NZ_JAWRYK010000238.1:0-274 GCF_046534635.1 Leifsonia sp. SIMBA_070
GTGATTTCTCGCATGGCCACTTGTGATGCTGATAATCTTTTTGACTATCAGTCCGTACTCACAAGCACCCACACGAATTGCTTGATTCGATTTGTTAAAGAGCGTTTGGTTAAGAGCTTTTCATCTCAACCGAGGCGCGCATTCTACGCATTCCTCAGAGCCTGTCAAGCGTTTATTTTGAAGTTTTTTGCGAGAAACTCGTTTAGCTTCAAACACTTGGCTCGCTGCGATCTCTCGTAGCGGGAGGCGAATCATACAGCACTTAGAAGCACTG
>NZ_JAWRYK010000239.1:0-274 GCF_046534635.1 Leifsonia sp. SIMBA_070
CGATCCTGCAGGCGGAATCGCAGCGCATCCTGGAGCGGGTCCGCACCCATTCCGGCGATCGCGCACCGACCCGTCTGCGCGTCGTTCAGGGCAAGGCCGCGCGCGCGGAACCGGGGGACACGACGGACGTGAAAAAGCGGCAATCCGCTTCACATGTGAGCGAGACGGTGGAGACTTCGCCCGAGGCGCGGCTATTGTCCGCCCTCGACCGTTTCGCGAAATCGGTAAAGGCGCGCGACGGGCACTGACGCGCGACACACAGAGATTAGGCAGG
>NZ_JAWRYK010000030.1:0-462 GCF_046534635.1 Leifsonia sp. SIMBA_070
GGTGCTGAGCTCTATTCGGTCGCAGGAGCTGGCGAGAGCATCCGTCGCGTGCCGGAGGAGCCAGCGCCCGAGTCCCCGTCTGTAGAGGTCTGGAACGACGGCGAGTCTGCCGATGTGCCCTGTTCGCGATGCGCATCGAGCGCGAACCATTCCGATGAGACGACCATGGAGCCAGAGTCCGATGGTCTCCCAGTCGGTGAGCCAGGTCTGCACATCTTCGAGGGTCTCGGTGAGCGGAGCGAGGTCTAGCGTTTCGTTGCTCAACGCCTCGTCGACCCAGCAGCATCGCTGCAGAACCAGTACATGCGGGGCATCGTCGGGAGTCAACGAGCGTGTGTAGCTGCCGGGCAACGGCCCGACATCGATACCGGGTCGTGCAGCCTCCCGCATGGGCTTAAGCGCGTGAGCTAGTCTGACCAGCTCATCCAGCAAGCCGTTCGCCGACGCGGTTAGCTGTGCACT
>NZ_JAWRYK010000240.1:0-274 GCF_046534635.1 Leifsonia sp. SIMBA_070
CTATCGTTCGACATGCTTAGTTCGACTTCGCCGTGATCCAGACGGCGACGGCGATGAGACCGCCGATGCCGAAGATCCAGATGAACAGACCCTCAGAGACGGGGCCGAGCGAGCCGAGCGTGAAGCCGCCGGGGGCCTGCGCTTCCTGCTGGTAGAGCAGCGCCGAGATAATGTCGCGCTTGTCGTCCTCGGTCAGGTTCATGTTGTTGAACACCGGCATGTTCTGGGGGCCGGTCACCATCGCCGCGTAGATGTTCTCCGGCGTGGTGTCCAT
>NZ_JAWRYK010000241.1:0-274 GCF_046534635.1 Leifsonia sp. SIMBA_070
CGCCGACCGCACCCAGCGGAGTACTCATACGACGGTCGGTTCCTGCCCGTTGTCGGACACCATGGGCTTGCCTGCTTCCAGCCATGCCCCCATGCCTCCGGTGACGTTCACCGCGGAGTAGCCATGGGACTCCAGCCAAGCGGTGGCGCGGGCGCTGCGCCCGCCGGTGCGGCAGATGACCGCCAGGTCCTGGTCTGGATCCAGGTCCTCAATGCGGTCGGGCAGCGCGTCGAGGGGAATGTGGATGGCGCCGTCGACATGGCCCGCTTCCCAT
>NZ_JAWRYK010000242.1:0-274 GCF_046534635.1 Leifsonia sp. SIMBA_070
GGTAAGCCGGCACCGCCGAGCCAATCCACGGATTTCGGCTACCCGGTACCAGAAGAGCGACGGTATGAAGAACGGTGGCTCCCAACTGACGCGATCGACTTTGATAGCCCTGACGGCACATTCGTTCGCGCATTTCTCGAGGCCGCGACGCTGACCACCTATGTTGGTAGCAGAGCTGCCTCCTACCCTGGCTTTGACGCCGCACTTGCTCCAGCTCTGGCCCAAGGGAAAGCACTTGACACCGAACCACACCTCAGACCGCGACGCCCAGCGT
>NZ_JAWRYK010000243.1:0-274 GCF_046534635.1 Leifsonia sp. SIMBA_070
GTCGCAGGCGGCGTCGCTACTTGCGGTCATCGTCGTCTGCGTCGTCGTCCTCGTCGGGCTTCTTGGCGTCCGGCATGTTGAACGCCTCCTCCATGTCGAGGAGGGCGATCTCTTCTTCCAGTTTGCGGATCCGGTCCTCCGCGAGGCGCTGCTCGAACGACGGATCGTCGTCGGGGGCGAGCGATGCGGCCCCCGCGGACATCTGATCGGGCTTGGCGCGGCCGATCGTCCACCACAGCACGCCGCCGATCACCGGGATGACCGTGATGAGGAC
>NZ_JAWRYK010000244.1:0-274 GCF_046534635.1 Leifsonia sp. SIMBA_070
GAGGAAGCCGCCCGAGGTGTTGTAGGTGCGCACGCTGTCGCGGTGGGATCCGAGCAGCTTCGACAGGGGGAGCCCGGCGCGCTTCGCCTTGAGGTCGTAGAGCGCGATGTCGATCGCCGCGAGCGCCTGCGTCGCGACGCCGGAACGGCCGACCGTCGCTCCCGCCCAGAGCAGCTTCGTGTAGAGCTTGGCGATGTCGTTCGGATCCTCGCCGATCGCGGCGCCCGCGACCTCCTTCGCGTGAGCGTACTGGGCGGGGCCGCCCGCGCGCTTG
>NZ_JAWRYK010000245.1:0-274 GCF_046534635.1 Leifsonia sp. SIMBA_070
CGACTGTTTCCCGGCGGCGAATTGGCGGCGGCATCCACGCCTAGTTGTACCCGGCCGTCAGGTTGGTAGCAGTCGGCTGATGGGTGGTTTGCCTCCGAGTGCGCTGTGGTGTCGTTCATTGTTGTAGTGCTCGAGCCATGGAGGATGTGGCCGAGGGCGGCAACTCCCTCACGGCCCATGCTTCGGCCATCCTCAAGAAACAAGCCTGACCCCTTCACCCCGGTGCAGGCCGGCCGGGTGGAATAGCCGCCCCCGCAAGGACGTTGCACACCAT
>NZ_JAWRYK010000246.1:0-274 GCF_046534635.1 Leifsonia sp. SIMBA_070
GCTATCAGCCGGAGCATCCGCAAAATAAATATATACGGCCAAGGTATTTCCGTTATTGTATTGGGTCCTGTTCTCTTGTTCTAGGTCTATAACTTCTTCCAAAGTCAATGTTTCTTCCGAAGGTGTAGAAAGTGAGGTGAACTTAAACTCAATATTTTCCTTGTACGTTCTCGCTAGTAAAAAATCTTCAAAATTGGATATGGCTTCAAAAGTGGGTTCAAAACCTGCAACATAGGCGATTTCTATCAGGAGTTGGTCATAATTTTCATTGGAG
>NZ_JAWRYK010000247.1:0-274 GCF_046534635.1 Leifsonia sp. SIMBA_070
GTCGTATCTGGGCACGACGATCGCGAACGTCGGTGGACGGCGGTACAGCAGATCCAGCCGGCCGCCGTCGGCCTCGATGAGCGACCTCGCCAGCGACAGTCCGACGCCACTCGAGCCCCCCTCCGAATAACCCCGCTGGAATACGTGCGGTGCACTCTCGTCGGTCACGCCCGGCCCCTCATCCGACACCGAGATCCGGATCATGCCGCTGCCCGGCAACTCCTGGGTGTCGACGACGGTCCTGCCCTGACCGTGTTGCAGTGCGTTGTCGACC
>NZ_JAWRYK010000248.1:0-274 GCF_046534635.1 Leifsonia sp. SIMBA_070
GTGAAGTCTGGGTATGCGATAGGGGGCGGAGATGTCGCCCCATTACCGTTTTGAAGCACTTGAGACTCCTGAGAGAGGTTTTCTGAGGACGCGTAGGTCGAGGGAGGGCTCGAGGTGGGGTTATTACGGGGGAGCGTAGGTGAATTCGGAGGAGTTTCCGAAGGGTTAACCACCGACCTGTTAGAATTTGTTCTGGTTAAGATCCTTGGGCTGTTACTTCCTCTGGTAGCCATTGTCGAGGCTCGGGAGAGCGAACCCCCACCGGCAGAAGATG
>NZ_JAWRYK010000249.1:0-274 GCF_046534635.1 Leifsonia sp. SIMBA_070
CGGAGTGTATTCTCCGACTGAGTATGCAATCAAATTTTTCCACGGCCTTTATGAAAACGCCATCAATGGTGAGTGAAAGAAGGAACTAGATAGCGGAACTCCTTCTTTTTTAAAGAAAGCAAAAAATCTCAGGAATAAGTGATTATCCGTCTTCAGGTACCAGGGGCACAAAGCTTAAGCACTCCGAATGGCAAGAATGCCTTCAGGGGTGCTCATCGTTACTGATACGACAATGGTCACATTATTTAGAAGCTTTGGGCATAAATCAAGGACT
>NZ_JAWRYK010000250.1:0-274 GCF_046534635.1 Leifsonia sp. SIMBA_070
GTCGAATCGGCGGGCCGCGCCACCCAGCACGCCGCCGACAACCTCGCCGATCTGCCCGTCGAGGCGATCTCGGCGCGCGTCGAGCGCTTCATCGCGCACCTGCAGCCCACAGACGCGATCTCGCGCGGCGTGACCCTGCTGGATCCGCCTCGCTCCGGCGCGGGGGAGCAGGTGGTGCGCCGCATCGCCGAGCTGAACCCGGCGGCCGTCGTGTACGTCGCCTGCGATCCCGTGGCGCTCGCGCGCGACACCGGCCTCTTCCGAGAACTGGGAT
>NZ_JAWRYK010000031.1:0-460 GCF_046534635.1 Leifsonia sp. SIMBA_070
CTTTATGAACGTGCGAAAGCTGTAGGGCAGAAAACGTTGGATCGTGATCGCCAAGCTCTCCAGGCAGTTTTGAGGCAGAATGGCACGTTCAGTGATAAGCAACGATTGGCAGTCATTAAGGCAGAAAAACAGCAGCAACTGAAAAGCCGTAATTATACAGCCGAACAACTGGAGCGTATTCTTGCGCATCAGTCCGATCGTAATGCGTTTAGTACTGAGCTTGCAGCTGCAGCAGGTTTAAGGGCTCATGAACTTTTGACTATTAGGCTGGCCTCTGAGCGCGCTATGGATAATCGGCCAGCGGCCCAAGAGAAATTTAGAGAAGGAATTAGGTACACGGTGATCGGGAAGGGCGGGCTCATCAGGGAGGTCAGTCTGCCTCAGCATCTTGCGAATCGTTTAGAAAGCATGCGGCTTCAAGTGCCGGTCGACCATAAGGACCGAAAAATACACTACAAGT
>NZ_JAWRYK010000251.1:0-274 GCF_046534635.1 Leifsonia sp. SIMBA_070
GGCTGCCGCAACATACCTCCGGGTGATTAGCCCCTGCACGGCGCGGTTGGCGAAATCTCCGGCGGCTATCAGCCGGTTGGCGGGCCTGCTGTAGGCCGCCACCCGGAAAGCCAGCTTCCCCTCGCCGTCCAGCTCGGCATAGAACCCCTCCTCGCCCCGTTCCGGATGCCCTTTGAGGGTGCCGTAGCCAAATCCGGCCCGCTGCCCCCGGATGGGGACGCCGCCGTCGCCGGTTTCGGGTTCCTCTGCCCACAGCACCCGGCAGGGAGCGTAG
>NZ_JAWRYK010000252.1:0-274 GCF_046534635.1 Leifsonia sp. SIMBA_070
CGTCGCGGAGGTGCCGCGGGCGGTGGCCTGCGCGGAAAGGTTCGCGGAGTAGCCGAGCCGTGCCGCCGCGGTCTCGACGCGCTCGCGATACGAGTCGGCGACCTTTCGCGTGGAGCCGTTGAGCACGCGCGAGGCCGTGGCGAGCGATACGCCGGCCTCACGCGCGACGTCGTGCAGGGTCGCCGCGCGCTTCATCGTCGAAGAGGTCATATCTCTGATGTTATCGAAGGTTGCACCTCCACGAATCTCCCACAAATCTCTGCGTCGAAACGCG
>NZ_JAWRYK010000253.1:0-274 GCF_046534635.1 Leifsonia sp. SIMBA_070
GGCGGGACTTGTTGATTTCGGTGCGGGCAGCGATCTTGCGCACTGCCTTCTTGGCCGAAGGAGTATTGGCCATAAATGCCTCTCTTTTTTCTGTCAGCTAGCCAGGGGCAAAAACCGCCGGGCACAAAACCTCTAGGGCAGCCGAGAAAATCCCTTGAAGATCCCTGGGGGCCGCCGATCCGTGGCGGGCTTATAGATCAGCTTTGGCGCGGCGTCAACGTGGATTCTGCCCCAAAGCTCGATCAAAAAGCCGCAAACCCGGCCTGAAAGCCTG
>NZ_JAWRYK010000254.1:0-274 GCF_046534635.1 Leifsonia sp. SIMBA_070
CGGCGCAAGTCGCGGAAGGTCACGACATGGATCGTTACGCAGCCGATGCGTTCGCCGTGGTCGAAGCGCTGGATCTTCGGGATGCAGTGCATATCGGTCACTCCACCGGCGGCGGCGAAGTCGCCCGCTATGTCGCGAGGCACGGCGTGCCGGCCGGGCGTGTCGCCAAGGCGATACTGGTCAGCGCGGTGACACCGCTGATGCTGAAGACCGAGGCCAATCCCGACGGGGTGCCGATCGAGGTATTCGACGGGTTGCGTGCCGGCACGGCGGC
>NZ_JAWRYK010000255.1:0-274 GCF_046534635.1 Leifsonia sp. SIMBA_070
CGACGTGGACGTACATGATGCGCGACGACCCGCTGGGTGACGCGCTGGGACGTGCCACGGCCACGCTCCGGAGATGGATCCGCGGCTGACCGACGAGGCGATGCGTCAGCCGCGAACGGCATCCGCCCGCTTGTTGTGTCGGACGATCGCGACAAACGCTGTGAGCGGTGCGACCAGGGCGAGGACGATCGTCAGCAGTGGCACGGAGAAGCACAATGCGGCGCCGAAGGCTATCAGCCCCGCTCCCACTGCGCGCTGAGCAACCGCCCCCGAT
>NZ_JAWRYK010000256.1:0-273 GCF_046534635.1 Leifsonia sp. SIMBA_070
CTATTAAGGTCTAGTGAGTTTGTTAAAAATGGTACACCGATTGCTTAGTAAAGTCATCAAAGAAAAATGAACTAATTTATAATTAAAATAAATAGAAAGGCACTAGTCTTGAACTAGTGCTTTTTTATTTATGCTGTTAACTTACATTACGTTAAGTAAATAATAAAGCATCTTGTTAAATTGATTAGTTTTTGTCCACAACGATTTAAATTTCCCCACTATCAGCGAAAACAAATTCCACATTGATCTTCAACAATCGCGCCCTTTCGGAAT
>NZ_JAWRYK010000257.1:0-273 GCF_046534635.1 Leifsonia sp. SIMBA_070
GAGAGATTCAGCCGGACCACTTCCCACCCCAGCGGAACGGTGAGCCGGGCGGCGTGCGAGCTGCACAAATCGTAACAATGGGGTTCGGCGTAGGTGGCCAATGGCCCCAGCACGGCGGTGGAGTCGGCATAGACGTACGTCAGGGTGGCGACAGCCGCCTGTCGGCACGCTGATCTTGAGCACAGTCTTAAGGAATCCACGGAGGACCACTTTACCCGGCCCGGCCACCAGTGGCGGGCAGGCTCGCCGATATCGGCGGCAGCTGAAAAACAG
>NZ_JAWRYK010000258.1:0-273 GCF_046534635.1 Leifsonia sp. SIMBA_070
GGGGTGGTGTCCAGCAGCGGCAGTCCGCGGACCAGGCGTACGACGGCGGTGCGGCCCAGTGCGGACGCGGTGGGTTGCGCATCGGTGAAGCCCGAGACACCGTGCAGCAGTTCCGGATAGAGGCCCGCACCGACGCCGTAGACCGGCAGCTCCGGAACTTCTGCGGGGTCACTGACAAACGGACCGGCCAGGAGTTCAGCCGTTCCACCCGTGCTGCGGTAATGCGCCCAGTACACTTCCTTGCGCCGGGCGTCGGTTGCCACGGCGAACTCG
>NZ_JAWRYK010000259.1:0-273 GCF_046534635.1 Leifsonia sp. SIMBA_070
GCGGCGAGAACCGTCTCGCCCTGCGAGATGTGCAGGCCGGGGGGCGAGCAGAGGTGCACGATGTCGACGCCGCCGGCCTCGAGCATCGCCTCGAGCGAGGCGTCCACACGGCCGCCCCAGGCGTCGGCGAAGGCGTGCGAGCGATCCTCGTCGATGTCGGTCACAGCGACGATCTCCGCGTCGGCCATGCCCTGGAGGCTCTTCGCGTGCACGGCGGCAATGCCACCGGTCCCGACGATTCCCACACGTGTCGTCATCGTGCGTCCCCCTTCT
>NZ_JAWRYK010000260.1:0-273 GCF_046534635.1 Leifsonia sp. SIMBA_070
AGCCAGCTGGCGTTTGTACTCCAGCGTCTCATCTTTATGCGCCAGCAGGGATTTCTCCTGTGCAGACAGCTGGCGACGTTGCGCCGCCTCCTCCAGTACCGCGAACTGACTCTCCGCCTTCCACAAATCCCGGCGCTGCTGGCTGATTTTCTCATTTGCTCCGGCATGCTTCTCCAGCGTCCGGAGTTCTGCCTGAAGCGTCAGCAGGGCAGCATGAGCACTGTCTTCCTGACGATCGCCCGCAGACACCTTCACGCTGGACTGTTTCGGCTT
>NZ_JAWRYK010000261.1:0-273 GCF_046534635.1 Leifsonia sp. SIMBA_070
TTTTGTAGGCTCCCTGGCCGACCACATCACCTGTCACGAGCTCTCCATCGATGAGGCCGCCCCCTGGACTCCTGCACCGTTGCCGGGGCAGTACGCCTCCCTGATCGGCGAAGCGGACCCCGAAGACCTGGATTATGTGGGAGGGCTGGGCGCGTACTACGTGTCCCTGTCCAGATACCAGCACACGGGACTGGATGCCGCCGGTCTGCGGCGTGCGGCGCATGCCTATCTGGACCGGCACGGCCCAAGTTTGTCCGACTGGTCAAAGCCCGG
>NZ_JAWRYK010000032.1:0-459 GCF_046534635.1 Leifsonia sp. SIMBA_070
CTCGCGTCCGCTCCAGCGACTGCGCACGGCGCCAGTCGGCGATCTTCGCGTGGTGGCCGCCCAGCAGCACCTCGGGCACCGTGAGGCCCCGCCATTCGGCGGGCTTGGTGTAGATCGGGTACTCGAGCATCCCCAGCTCGTGCGACTCCTCCACGAGGCTCTCCGGATTCCCGACGACGCCGGGAATGAGGCGGCCGATGGCCTCGATCATCGCCATCGACGCGACCTCGCCCCCGTTGAGGACGTAGTCGCCGATGCTGACCAGCCGCACGCGACCGCGTGAGGCGTAGTGATCGAGCACGCGCTGGTCGATGCCCTCGTAGCGTCCGCATGCGAAGACGAGCTGTTCCTCTTCCGCCAGCTCTCGCGCCGTCCTCTGCGTGAAGACCTCGCCCGACGGTGTGGGCACGATCAGCACGGCGTCGTCGCCCAGCACCTCGTCGAGGGCCTCGCCCCACG
>NZ_JAWRYK010000262.1:0-273 GCF_046534635.1 Leifsonia sp. SIMBA_070
TGGCTCCCAGCGCTGTGGCTAGAGCCGTTGCCGCCCCGAAACGGCGGTAATATTCTGCGGCGGCGTGCTTGTCAGGGAGGTCCTCGTTGAGAACGAGGTTCTGCCAGCAGTGGCTCTCGCCGGCGTCGATGGTCCTCGGAAGCAGCGGCCCGAAGAGAGCGCCGGTCGGGTCCAGGCAGGCCTTTAGTTGCTCGACGAAGCGCGATTGCTGCGCCCCTCGGGGTTTGTGTACCGCCGCACCGGAGCGCCACGTGACAAAGGCGACGGTGGAGC
>NZ_JAWRYK010000263.1:0-273 GCF_046534635.1 Leifsonia sp. SIMBA_070
CGCGTACGAGATCGCCCAGATGAAGATTGGCCGCCGCCTGGCGATCAAGCTCCTGAACGCCTCCAAGTTCGTCCTGAACCTGGGTGCCACGGAAGCCAACGTGGTCACCGCTGACACCGCGGTGATCACCAACGCCCTTGACTCCGCACTGCTCAAGCAGCTGGCCGACGTCGTGAAGGCCTCCACCAAGGCCTTCGAGAACTACGACTACGCCAAGGCCCTGCAGCTGACCGAGTCCTTCTTCTGGTCCTTCACGGATGATTATGTGGAGCT
>NZ_JAWRYK010000264.1:0-273 GCF_046534635.1 Leifsonia sp. SIMBA_070
CTAATAATTTAAAATTAATTGAAGATAATGCTCAGGCTATTGGAGCTCGTTGGAATGGTATTCGAACTGGTAATTTAGGCGATGCAGCTGGTTTTAGTTTTTATCCGGGGAAAAACTTGGGAGCGTTAGGAGATTCTGGTGCTGTCACTACTAAAGATATGGAATTAGCTACAGTAATTCGTGCTTTGGCAAATTACGGTTCGGCTCAAAAATATATAAATCAATATCAAGGCTTAAACAGTCGTATGGATGAAATTCAAGCGGCATTTTTGG
>NZ_JAWRYK010000265.1:0-273 GCF_046534635.1 Leifsonia sp. SIMBA_070
TCTATGAAGTTACCACGGTATTAACATGCTAATTATGATATAAAAAAAAGAGAACCATTATATGCTCTCTTTAAATTTGCTATATTGTTCTTTTGTATTTTTTCCGTAACCGTACTTTTTGTGGAAGTCCATATGACATTTTTTACAAAGGGTTATGCCATTATCTATATTTGTTCGATTTTGCTTATCCCAGTCATAGCTATTCAAATGGTGTGCGTTTAATCCGTCTCCCCACTTACCTTGTTTACCACACAAATCACAAGTGTAAGAATC
>NZ_JAWRYK010000266.1:0-273 GCF_046534635.1 Leifsonia sp. SIMBA_070
GCGGCCCCGGCGGCGCCCGCCGCCACCATCGCCGCGATAAAGCGCAGCGGTGCACCGGCAAAGAACAGCGAGGCGATCATGATCATTCCCATGATGATCACCGTGCCGAGGTCCTTGCCGATCAGGACGAGCCCAATCAGGACGGCTCCGCCCGGAAAGACCACCGGCACCAGCGCATGCTTCCACGAGGTGAGGAGTTTCTGCTTCGTGGCCAGCACGGAGGCAAACCACACGGCCATGGCCAGCTTCGCCGCTTCCGACGGCTGGCCCGAG
>NZ_JAWRYK010000267.1:0-273 GCF_046534635.1 Leifsonia sp. SIMBA_070
GCTGCGCATCGGCGAACCGTTCCGGTCCGCTGGCGGTGAACCGTGCGGTTTCCCCAAAGCCCACCAGCCCTTCACCGCTGCGGATCCAGGCAAGCTGGTCATTGAGTACCAGATACTCCAGGAGCCCGATTGTGGCGGACAGCTCACCAATGGGCACGGTCAGGGAACGCAGGGTGGTCATAATGACTCCAGACTACTCCCAGTGCCGGGGTGGCACGGGTTACCTGCCCCGCACCCGCCCTGTACCCGCTGCCCGGAGCAGTCCGGCACGTG
>NZ_JAWRYK010000268.1:0-273 GCF_046534635.1 Leifsonia sp. SIMBA_070
CCGGACAGTTCCGACAACGACGTTAGGAATATGCAGTGAGCACCTCGTATCAAGCGGTTGAGATTCTTGCCGAGCGATCGACCACCACCACCTCGGTGGGAATCGTCGGCTACATCATCATCGGCGGTCTCGCCGGCTGGATCGCCAGCAAGTTCATGGGCACCGACAAAGAGATGGGCATCCTGCTGAACATCGTCGTCGGTGTGATCGGCGCCTTCCTCGGTGGCTTCCTCCTGAGTTTCGCCTTCGACACCGCAAGCGGCGGATGGTTCT
>NZ_JAWRYK010000269.1:0-273 GCF_046534635.1 Leifsonia sp. SIMBA_070
TATCGAAGGCAGCAGAGTCCGGCTTGGACGCCTCCCCACATGACCCCTTCGTATACCGGCCACTGGTAGTAGGTGCCGGCGTTGATCGACAGGGACTGAATCGAGCCGGGGAACGTGTACAGCCCCATCGGCATCAGGACCAGTCCCTCCATCACCAGGTCGAACAAGAACGCCCAGGCGAATACGACGCCGATCAGCCCGACGTTGCTGATCTGGGGCCATCGCGCCTTGACCTTGCGCATGACCCAGCAACCGGCGATCGTGCACAGGAGG
>NZ_JAWRYK010000270.1:0-273 GCF_046534635.1 Leifsonia sp. SIMBA_070
GCGGTCGGCGGCATCACCGAATCGGACATCACGCTCGCCGCCTCGACCGGGGCGATGGTCATCGGCTTCAATGTCCGTGCCCATCCCCAGGCGCGCGAGATGGCCAAGCGCGACGGCGTCGAGATCCGCTACTACAGCGTCATCTACGAGGCCATCGACGATGTCCGCAACGCGCTATCGGGCATGCTGTCGCCGACGGTGCGCGAGCAGTTCATCGGCTACGCCCAGATCCGGGAGGTCTTCCAGATCACCAAGGTGGGCAAGGTCGCCGGC
>NZ_JAWRYK010000271.1:0-273 GCF_046534635.1 Leifsonia sp. SIMBA_070
GATCGTGCCCTCCGCGAGGATACGACCGTCGTTCATCACGGCGACCCGCTCGCAAGTGCGCTCGATCACGTCCATGATGTGGCTGGACAGCAACACCGTCCCTCCGCCGTCGACGTACTGGCCGGAAATCCAGCGGATCTGCCGCAAGTACGACATCCTGCTCGTCGCCGACGAAGTGATCGGCGGCTTCGGCCGCACCGGCGAATGGTTCGCGCACCAGCACTTCGGCTTCGAGCCGGACCTGATCACGATGGCAAAGGGCCTCACGTCGGG
>NZ_JAWRYK010000272.1:0-273 GCF_046534635.1 Leifsonia sp. SIMBA_070
GGAATTACCATACGTCAAATTTGTAATCCACAATCAAGATTCCATTAAAAACATTCAGAATGGTAACGTGGCGATGATTAAAAAAAAACAAACCAATCTACTTCCACTAAACAAACAAAACGACCAAATTACTAAGTGACCTAATCACAATACAGACGATTAAGGTAAAATAAGACCTTAGACGTTGCTAAAGTAGATTTTTTAAGGTCAACATCGCTGTTTTACAGTTTGCCCTTTATCTGTTCAAACAGTTCAGGTTCTTTCTTGGCCTCT
>NZ_JAWRYK010000273.1:0-273 GCF_046534635.1 Leifsonia sp. SIMBA_070
GACGTCCATTCCGATGTTTTCGGTTCTCAGAAAGTGAATAGGCTTACTGATGCTGTGCAGCAAATGCATTGTTCCAGCAGATAATTCTTTCGAATACGTGATGAAGACATCGTAATGTTTATCTATCCGCCGTATTCTTTCAATTAGATGCGGAACTTCATTCTCATAGTATATGTGAAAAATAATAGTTATTTTCGGTTGAAAATAATTGAGAACCTTATTTTTGAGAGATATAAACATACCATGCCACCGTTATGCGTTGAGAAACTGTAG
>NZ_JAWRYK010000008.1:0-1039 GCF_046534635.1 Leifsonia sp. SIMBA_070
TTCCAGTAACCGGGCATGTTCATCATCAGTAACCCGTATCGTGAGCATCCTCTCTCGTTTCATCGGTATCATTACCCCCATGAACAGAAATCCCCCTTACACGGAGGCATCAGTGACCAAACAGGAAAAAACCGCCCTTAACATGGCCCGCTTTATCAGAAGCCAGACATTAACGCTTCTGGAGAAACTCAACGAGCTGGACGCGGATGAACAGGCAGACATCTGTGAATCGCTTCACGACCACGCTGATGAGCTTTACCGCAGCTGCCTCGCGCGTTTCGGTGATGACGGTGAAAACCTCTGACACATGCAGCTCCCGGAGACGGTCACAGCTTGTCTGTAAGCGGATGCCGGGAGCAGACAAGCCCGTCAGGGCGCGTCAGCGGGTGTTGGCGGGTGTCGGGGCGCAGCCATGACCCAGTCACGTAGCGATAGCGGAGTGTATACTGGCTTAACTATGCGGCATCAGAGCAGATTGTACTGAGAGTGCACCATTGCGGTGTGAAATACCGCACAGATGCGTAAGGAGAAAATACCGCATCAGGCGCTCTTCCGCTTCCTCGCTCACTGACTCGCTGCGCTCGGTCGTTCGGCTGCGGCGAGCGGTATCAGCTCACTCAAAGGCGGTAATACGGTTATCCACAGAATCAGGGGATAACGCAGGAAAGAACATGTGAGCAAAAGGCCAGCAAAAGGCCAGGAACCGTAAAAAGGCCGCGTTGCTGGCGTTTTTCCATAGGCTCCGCCCCCCTGACGAGCATCACAAAAATCGACGCTCAAGTCAGAGGTGGCGAAACCCGACAGGACTATAAAGATACCAGGCGTTTCCCCCTGGAAGCTCCCTCGTGCGCTCTCCTGTTCCGACCCTGCCGCTTACCGGATACCTGTCCGCCTTTCTCCCTTCGGGAAGCGTGGCGCTTTCTCATAGCTCACGCTGTAGGTATCTCAGTTCGGTGTAGGTCGTTCGCTCCAAGCTGGGCTGTGTGCACGAACCCCCCGTTCAGCCCGACCGCTGCGCCTTATCCGGTAACTATCGTCT
>NZ_JAWRYK010000274.1:0-272 GCF_046534635.1 Leifsonia sp. SIMBA_070
CAATAGAACGGAGTGAAGATGTTTCGTCATACCGACTATCTGCAATTCGATGTGAAACCGGAAAAGCCCGATCCCGTATACGCCCGCAAACTCCAGGAGCTCGTCGGCGGAGCATTTGGTGAAATGACCGTCACCATGCAGTACCTCTTCCAGGGATGGAACTGCAGAATGCCGGGCAAGTACAAAGACATGATCATGGACATCGCCACCGAGGAAATCGGCCACGTCGAAATGATTGCGACGATGGTCGCTCGCCTGTTGGAGGGCGCTCC
>NZ_JAWRYK010000275.1:0-272 GCF_046534635.1 Leifsonia sp. SIMBA_070
GGACGTGGCGGTAGAGAAGTTCGAGCACCCGGAAGGCCGCGGCTACTGCTGGTTCGCCGCAGAGGCCAAGGCGTCGCGGGCGGTGCGCAAGCATCTGCGCCGACAGCATGGCTGGACCACCGAGCAGTGCGACGTGATCGGATACTGGCGTTTCGACGGCGAGAAGTGGGCTTCGAAGTTCGAGACCAACGGGGCCGAGGCATTGGCCGTCTATACGCAGGCGCTCGCCGCGGGCAAGAGCCCGAAGGTGGCCGGCGAGGAATACGACGACG
>NZ_JAWRYK010000276.1:0-272 GCF_046534635.1 Leifsonia sp. SIMBA_070
GTTATATTCTCTAGACGGCGTTGAGGCAGGCACCAATCTTCCCAGCCCCCGCGCACGCGACGGCCAATTGGAGTTCGCGCGGGACCGTTTCGAACATTCAAATTCCATTTATGGTGCTCAACGATAGCTTGCTCAACCGAAAGTATGCTTCCAATTACCCCTTGCCCATTATTTTAGGGATCGAGGAATATTTGAAAGGGGCTCTGTTGAGCTATATCAACGAACTGGGTTATGTTTCCCTTGGTTTTGAGAGTGGTCAACATGATGATGAC
>NZ_JAWRYK010000277.1:0-272 GCF_046534635.1 Leifsonia sp. SIMBA_070
GCACCAGGCGCATCAGCACGCCATAGAAATAATCGAGCAGGTGCTTCTCGCTGATTTCGCTGGTGAGCACGCCCTGCTCGCGGCCTTCGCGCAGGACGCGGAGAAAGACTTCGGTGAGCATGCGCTGTTCATCGGTGACGTCGCGCTGCACCGGCTCGGCACTGATGGTGTGCTGGATCATGCGTGCTACGTCCGGGTTGCGATCGAAGTAGTCCAGCACCACCCAGAAGACCTTCCGCAAGCGGTCCTTGTAATTTTCTATGCCCTGGAGG
>NZ_JAWRYK010000278.1:0-272 GCF_046534635.1 Leifsonia sp. SIMBA_070
GAATTGCCTTACGCGGCATACAAGTACGGCAACGGATCAAACACCGTCAACGTTCTGCTGGTCGACATCCGCGCCTGGGACACACTCGGTGAGATCTCCGTGCTGCTGGTGGCCGCGACCGGTGTCGCCTCCATGGTGTTCCGGCACCGCCGGTTCGGCTCGGCGCCCAGCGTCGCCGACGCCACCCGCAGGAATGCGCCGCGACCTGCCTCCTACGACAGCGCCCAGCTCTTCGGTGAGCGGACGACATGGCTGCGCGGCAGCAACTTCCG
>NZ_JAWRYK010000279.1:0-272 GCF_046534635.1 Leifsonia sp. SIMBA_070
CCACGAAACAGGCACCGACCGCGTCCTCGGCCTGCAGCATCACGTTGAAGCCCTTGAGGGCCATGGCCGCTACTCCGCCATCTTCCGCCAGGTCGAGCCTTCCGGCCCGTCATCGACCTGGATCTTGCGCGCATTGAGCTCGTCGCGAACCTCGTCGGCCACCGCCCAGTCCTTGGCGGCCCGGGCCGCCTGGCGTTTCTCGATCAGCGCATCGATTTCCGCGCGCTCTGCCGGGTCCATGCCGGTCAGACCGAACCAGGCGTCCGGATCGT
>NZ_JAWRYK010000280.1:0-272 GCF_046534635.1 Leifsonia sp. SIMBA_070
CTATGGGGTGCGCGCCGTGAAACCCTCCGTCACACTCGGCCCCGACCCCAGGGGATTCGCCCTAGAGTGACTCACAGGTTCGACGATGCACCTCGTTCGGCCGGTCCCTCCTTCCGTCGAAAGGCACCACCCATGGCTGGAATCCACAACGACATCTCGAGCACGTTCGGCAAGACGCCGCTCGTCCGCCTCAACCGCGTCACAGACGGCGCCGAGGCGAACGTGTTCGCGAAGCTCGAGTTCTTCAACCCCGGTTCGTCCGTCAAGGACCG
>NZ_JAWRYK010000281.1:0-272 GCF_046534635.1 Leifsonia sp. SIMBA_070
CTTTTTTCAAGTGTCCATCTTGCGGGTCACAGTTCACCCCTTTTTGGATGGGAGTTAAGTATACGCTTCTATCTTTCCATCACCCGAACCAGGTCCTTGCTGGATATGTCCGGCCCAGCATTGATTCGCTTCATAGCAAATAAAGTTTGGGGTTGACCTTTTATTATAGTATTGATGTATTGATTCCCCTTTTGGTGGATAAAGTTACTTTGTATGTGTTTGGCAAAATAAAAGTACACTCTTTGGCAACCGAAAAGTGCAGACCATTTCCG
>NZ_JAWRYK010000282.1:0-272 GCF_046534635.1 Leifsonia sp. SIMBA_070
GATCGGAAGCGCGTTTGGTCTAGCCAGCAGTTAGGCTATAGTAGAAATCTCGGTCATCACGGTGACAGTCCAGAATGAACCGGGCAAGGGGTCTGTATTTAGTTTCCGGCTTCCTCTGGCGACAACAGATGCTTTGTCAGAAGCAGAATTATCCTCTGGCCAGCAGAGTGATAAGCGTGAGCTAGGGGTAACGATACCCAAGAGTGTAAGTGGGGATACATTAAATGAATGGGCTGTTTTGCAAGCAGCAGCGCATTCCTATTCAGTTGTGG
>NZ_JAWRYK010000283.1:0-271 GCF_046534635.1 Leifsonia sp. SIMBA_070
GCCCCTGTGCATTACGCACCTGCGCAAGATCAAACCGGGCCTGATAATCCTTCGGATCAGCCTGAATTCGCTTCTCAAGCGCAATCGGATCACCGATGAGCTTGACCTGATCAGCCAGCGCAAGGCGCGCTTCCAGCGCTCGAACGGCAGGCGCATTCTGTTTGTCATCCGGAAGCTGAGCCAGAATTTCCCGCGCCTTTTCCGCATCTCCGGATTCCAGAAGGCAGGTCGCAAGACCGACAATCGCATCAACATTATCTGGAACGGCATG
>NZ_JAWRYK010000284.1:0-271 GCF_046534635.1 Leifsonia sp. SIMBA_070
CTCCGCAATCAATTCCTTTCTGATTTTTCTGAAAAATTTAAGCATGGTCTGGTTAAAAGTAATCTAATCTACAAAAATGTTGGGTATTAATTATAACCCATGGCTACTGCCACAATGATGGTGACTGCACCGATCAAAAGCATCAACGAGGTAGGTTTAAGGGCCGATTTAAACCATTTATTATATGGAATTTTGGCGATGGCTATTATAGCCATTAGTGCACCATTGGTCGGTACGATCATATCTGGCATTATAGCTCCATATTGATAGG
>NZ_JAWRYK010000285.1:0-271 GCF_046534635.1 Leifsonia sp. SIMBA_070
TTCGGCACGAAGTCGACGACGTCCTCGCCGAGGTCTTCGGTCATACGCATGGCGGCGCGATCGAGGCGGGCCTCCGTGTAACGCGAGGCGGCGGGGCCGTCATCGAGGGATCCGAAGTTGCCGTGACCGTCGACGAGGGGGACCCGCATCGCGAAGTCCTGCGCCAGACGCACGAGTGCGTCGTAGATGGCGCTATCGCCGTGCGGGTGCAGCTTGCCCATGACGTCGCCCACGACGCGGGCGCTCTTGACGTGTCCGCGGTCGGGCCGCA
>NZ_JAWRYK010000286.1:0-271 GCF_046534635.1 Leifsonia sp. SIMBA_070
CGGAAGTACAGGGATGGGCGTGGTGGACAAGACAACCAACACATTCTACGACTGCGGGTTCCTCCAGCACTGGCCGACTGTCGTCGAAGTCATCAAGGAGATGTACCCGGACATGCACGAAGCGATGGACGAGCTACTACGTAGGCCCGGCATGGAAGAGCACAAAGGTATTACCAGACAAACGCTGGATGCCTTCATCATGGAAAACTTTGAATTAATCGGCGGAAACAAGCAAATAGAATTTTACCTTGATTAACGATTGCTCACTTTG
>NZ_JAWRYK010000287.1:0-271 GCF_046534635.1 Leifsonia sp. SIMBA_070
GCCGAACTGCCCGGCTTCACGCGCGGGCTGGACTTCTGGGGCCCGTTCGCGTTCATCGGCCTGTCCCAGGTGCGCGAGTCGGCCGTCTTCTCGGGCATCCGCCTGACCGAACGCGTCGACGAGCGCTGTTGCGGCGTCTGGGTCGTGGACCTGCGCTCGGGGCGAATCGTGGCATACCTCAAGTTCGAGGACGCCGTCCAGGAGGTATTCGCCGTATCCGTCCTGCGCGGTCAGCGCTACCCGGACGTGCTCTCTGCCAACGACAGCCGTG
>NZ_JAWRYK010000288.1:0-271 GCF_046534635.1 Leifsonia sp. SIMBA_070
CTATCACGCCACGATCAAGACCGGCCATCGCAACCGCAAGTGGAACGGCGCCAGCCCTGCAGACACACAGCGGTATCTCTGCAGCGTCTGGCAGAAAATCCGGGCCAAACTGCACCGCGAAGATATCCGCATTTTTGGCATCCGTGTTGCCGAACCGCATCACGATGCGACCCCGCACTGGCACATGCTGATGTTTATGCGGCCTGAGCAGCTGGAGCGCGTGCGTCAGATTATGCGCGATTATGCATATCAGGAGGACAGCGGCGAGCTG
>NZ_JAWRYK010000289.1:0-271 GCF_046534635.1 Leifsonia sp. SIMBA_070
GATCGGCCACCTGCTGGCCGCCGCGGCCACCGTTGCCCTCATCCGGAACGGGGAAGCGGCCCTGCTGCGCATCCTCTCAGCCATGCGGCTGCGCATCACCACTATCCTGCCGCTGATTCTGCCGCTGCCCCTGGGCCCGCGGATCCCCAAGCTCTCCGTGCTGGTTCCGGTTGCTGCACTCCGGAATCTCGGCGTGCCGCTGCTGGCCATGCGCCACCGGGGACCGCCTGCTGCTGCTGTGTTTTCCTAGCCCCGCACGAATCCGTCCGGG
>NZ_JAWRYK010000033.1:0-445 GCF_046534635.1 Leifsonia sp. SIMBA_070
TTCAAGGTCCGAAAAATCGTTTTTTCCTCCTCTTGTGCCGTATACGGTGAAACAGCAGATAGCAGTATTACAGAATCGTTTCCCATCCAACCTCTATCCTTTTACGGACTTTCCAAATACATGTCTGAAATGTACATTCAGTTTTTTCAATCCTCCTATGGACTTGCATTTACGATCTTGCGCTATGCGAATGTGTATGGACCACGTCAGGCAGCTACGGGAGAGGGAGGCGTAATCGCGACCTTTCTTCGCAAAATCATTGATGGGGAAAGGCCAGTGATCTACGGGAGCGGCGAGCAAACGCGTGATTTTGTCTATGTCAAAGACGTTGCCAGAGCCAACCTGCTTTCCCTGCAGTCTGGACATAATGAAATCGTCAATATCGGCACGAATCAAAAAACGAGCATAAATCAGCTCGTCCATCTGATGGGACAGCTGCAAGCGG
>NZ_JAWRYK010000290.1:0-271 GCF_046534635.1 Leifsonia sp. SIMBA_070
GCGTGCCGAAGAACGTGAGGAAGATCAGGCGCCAGCTGTAGAAGCTGGTCAGCAGTGCTGCGAACACGCCAATGGTGAAGGCAAACTGGCCGACCTGGGTTCCGCTCGCGAACGCAGCTTCGATGATGCCGTCCTTCGAATAGAAGCCGGCAAAGCCTGCGACGCCGACGATACCGACGCCGGTGATCGCGAGCGTGCCCGCCATCATCGCCCAGAAGGTCAGCGGGATGTGCTTACGAAGGCCGCCATAATAGCGCATGTCCTGCTCGTG
>NZ_JAWRYK010000291.1:0-271 GCF_046534635.1 Leifsonia sp. SIMBA_070
CGACGAATGAGTCGAGGGTGCGCTGCAGGTTGGCAAGCAGCGGCGCGACGGACGGTTCTCTGAGTCCGCGCACCCAGTCGGCAAGGTCGCTGATCTGCATCGCACAGGCGTCAGCAATGTTGACCTTGTTGATCTTCGACGACCGCGCGCCTTCGTTGAGACGGGTCCCGTCGCAGTCGGGGCAGGTGGTGAACGTGACCGCACGCTCCACAAATGCCCGGATGTGCGGCTGCATCGCGTCAACGTCCTTGGACAGGAAAGACTTCTGGAT
>NZ_JAWRYK010000292.1:0-271 GCF_046534635.1 Leifsonia sp. SIMBA_070
CGGAGCCACCGAGCGGTGCCTGCCGCGGCGGACGACGTCGCATCCACCGGCCGGAGGGGTGAGCCGGGCGGCGGAGGACCGGCGCCGGAGCGCCGTTCGAATGAAGACGACACGCGGCCGTCCGGAACCGGCGGCCGCGTCGGGCCCCGGAGCCGGAGGATCAGCGCGCGAGCCGGTATCGCGAAAAGACCTCCCTCGTGTGACTCGCCTCTGCCGGGGGACGCCCGAGTAAGTGGAGCGCGCCTGCCAGGCGGGTCACCTGATCGGCGTT
>NZ_JAWRYK010000034.1:0-444 GCF_046534635.1 Leifsonia sp. SIMBA_070
CGGGTCGTGAGCTCCTCGGCGGCGACGTCGAGCTCGTGGAGGTAGTTGTGGCGCTGATAGAAGTAGTCCCGCACCTCTTCGTGGGGAGCGCTGATGGAACCCCTCATGGTGCCGTCGCCGCGTTCGTCGGTGGCGGCAGCGAGCTGTTCGGTGGCGATCCGATACCGGCGGTGGAGGTTGACCATGGCCTTGGCCATATCGGGATGTGTGGTCACCAGATCAGTGATCTCCTGGGCGTCGGCATTCGCGCCGAGGTCCTCGTCCATCATCACCTCCCGCATCTCGGCGATCAGCCGGGCGTTGTCCTGAGAGTTGAAGAACCCGGCGTCGACCCCGAAGACCTCGCTGATCCTGAGCAGGACCGGAACGGTCAGAGGTCGGGCGTCGTGTTCGATCTGGTTCAGATAGGACGGCGAGATCTCGAGTGACTGCGCCAGCGCGACC
>NZ_JAWRYK010000293.1:0-270 GCF_046534635.1 Leifsonia sp. SIMBA_070
TCACCCCTCGCTAGCTTGACCGCGGCGTCCGTACTGCCCAATGCGGTCAAATACGTGTAGCCCAGGACAGCGAGCGGTTCACGCGCGAACTGCAACGCCTTCTCCCGATCTTCAGCACGCACGCCGCGTTCGGCCTGAAGTCGCTGCATCTGCTCATCGTAGTAGTGCCGGCGCAGGCCGAACATCACGCACCACGTCAACGCAGGAAAAGCAAGCAGGCGCACCCAGAACCATGCGGTATCGGTCGCTTCGTCTTTGGACCGTGTCAAC
>NZ_JAWRYK010000294.1:0-270 GCF_046534635.1 Leifsonia sp. SIMBA_070
TGGCAGCGGATGACGGCCGTGAGCGACTGGTCAGCACGGCCCGGACGACGGAAACCACTTACCGCTTCACACAACTGGCTCTGGGGAACTACAGGCTGACAGTCCGGGCAGTAAATGCGTGGGGGCAGCAGGGCGAGCCGGCGTCGGTATCGTTCCGGATTGCCGCACCGGCAGCGCCGTCGCAGATTGAGCTGACACCGGGGTATTTTCAGATAACCGCCACGCCGCATCTTGCGGTTTATGATCCGACGGTACAGTTTGAGTTCTGGT
>NZ_JAWRYK010000295.1:0-270 GCF_046534635.1 Leifsonia sp. SIMBA_070
GTCGAGGCCGCCCTGCTCGCTGCGCACCCGATCGAAGAGGTCGGCGACCTGGCCGTCATCGGCGTGGTCGCAGACGGCGACGATGCCCTGGCCGCCCGCGGCTGTGACCAGCTCCGCGGTATGCGCAACGGTGCCCGGCAGATCCGCGTCGCCTTCGTTGACCGTGCGTCCGGTGACGTAGACAGTGGCGCCATGACTGCCCAGCGCGACCGCAATGCCCTTGCCCGCGCCCCGCGAGGCGCCGGTGACGACGGCGACCTTGCCGCTCAG
>NZ_JAWRYK010000296.1:0-270 GCF_046534635.1 Leifsonia sp. SIMBA_070
GTGTAGAGCAGGCCGCAGGGCAGCAGGCCCCAGAGCAGGCCCAGGCCGATGGCGTTGTCGAGTGAGCGTACGGGCAGGAACTTCGAAAAGACCGGCATCATGCGTCTCGTCAATGGGCCGGCGACCTGACCGGCGACGTCTCGGAAGCGCCCGGGCAGGGCGATATACACCGCCATCAGCACGATGATGGCGCCGAGCAGCCAGCGCATGACCTGCGGAGCGGCGTCGGGCACCGCGGCGGCCGGCAGCATGCCCAGGCCGGTGGCGAGC
>NZ_JAWRYK010000297.1:0-270 GCF_046534635.1 Leifsonia sp. SIMBA_070
GCAGGCGCGAAGCGTAGGCATCTTTGCATCCGTGGAGAAACGAAAGGATCGAGAATGCTAGCAGGCTGTACGTCGCGCAACGCTGAATGGCCTGGCGATGCCTTCAGGGCAGCGGGTGGTCACCCGGTAGGCGGGGGCTCCATCGCCGTGATGATCAACAGCGCCAGGACTCCGAGTATCGCAAGGGCCTCGAAGGCCACCAGAATCCAGCGGTGCGAAAGACGGCGTCTAAGCGAGCGCATATCGACGTCCGGGGCGTCGCCCTCCTGC
>NZ_JAWRYK010000298.1:0-270 GCF_046534635.1 Leifsonia sp. SIMBA_070
GTACGACCAGCGCAAGCGGGAGTACTCCGGTGCCCGGGGCACCCGGTTTGCGGTCTTCCCCGGCTCCGCCCTGTTCAAGAAGACACCGGATTGGGTGATGGCCGCCGAACTGGTGGAAACGTCCCGGCTCTGGGCGAGGGTGGCCGCGAAATTTGATCCGCTGTGGGTGGAGGAAGTGGCTCCCCACCTGATCAAGCGCAGTTACAGCGAGCCGCACTGGTCCAAGAGCCGCGGCTCGGTGATGGCCTACGAAAAGGTCACGCTCTACGG
>NZ_JAWRYK010000299.1:0-270 GCF_046534635.1 Leifsonia sp. SIMBA_070
GCCGGTCGCGCGCGCGGCCGCGTCCTGCGGATCCACGCCCTCGCGTACCTGATCCTGGTGACGTGCCGCGATGAACAGCGCGTAGTCGATGCCGACGGCGAGACCCAGCATCAGGGCGAGCAGGGGCGTGGTCGCCGACACGTCGGTGAACGCCGTCGCAGCGACCACGCCGAGAAGCGAGACGCCCACGCCGATGAGGGCGACGCCGAGGGGGAGCCCCGCCATCACGAAGGAGCGGAACGTGACGATCAGCACCAGCAGGGCGATGAG
>NZ_JAWRYK010000300.1:0-270 GCF_046534635.1 Leifsonia sp. SIMBA_070
CTACAAGAACGACGAGCTGGGCGATCCGCTGGTCTCCGAGGAGCACATCACCGCCTTCAACTGGGCCGCTCCCCAGGACCTCGACGACATGATGGCCCTGGCGCTCAGGGTGAACGACTTCCTCACTGGCCTGTTCCTGGGCATCGGCCTCCGCCTCGTCGACTTCAAGGTGGAATTCGGGCGCATCTACAACGAGCATGGCGACATGCGCATCATCCTCGCCGACGAGATCAGCCCGGACAGCTGCCGGCTCTGGGACGTGCATTCCGG
>NZ_JAWRYK010000301.1:0-270 GCF_046534635.1 Leifsonia sp. SIMBA_070
CCACTATGGGCATAAATTTTTGCCCTACCGCGATTCTCATTAATCAAAGCTTGTTGATCGATTAAAGCACACAGAACAGCACGGATTGACTCTGCTGCTTCGCTCCAAGTGCGCGTCAAAAGGGTGTAGCCATCGGCAAATGCCTTTGATGACTCGGAATTCCAGTCCTTGAAACGGTATACAGGCTCGTCATTAACACCAAGGGTGATTAACTTACCAGGCTCGAGCTTCATCATCACCGCGTGATGTATAACAGATGCAATCAATGAT
>NZ_JAWRYK010000302.1:0-270 GCF_046534635.1 Leifsonia sp. SIMBA_070
GTTATCTCCACGCAAATCACCTTTCAGAAAATACATGTTTGGAAGTTCAAAATCATTTTATCAAACGTTCGATAAATTCACAATATTTATTTTTTACTGAACGATCGATAAAATTACCTTTATTATGTGAAAATCTATTCAACATTTTAAATGATCCTTTACTATCTAACTCCTATTGTTTAGTTGTTGTCTGAAATGACAAATACTTCTTTCAAGTTGTATCATCGAGTCCTCTTGGTCGCTCATTCTTGGCATCGCGATTATTCAGGC
>NZ_JAWRYK010000303.1:0-270 GCF_046534635.1 Leifsonia sp. SIMBA_070
GCTTTCAGCGTAGAAGTGTACGGCGGGAAGCAAGCAAAACAGAGTGTTAAGATCAAAAGTGCGAAGATTTTTTTCCGATTGCGAAGCATACTGACCCTCCTGTACCGATAAAAGTCATACGATATGCACTGATATTCTTCGCGGGATCATGGCTATTTTATACAAATGCAAAAAGCCACCCGGGAAACGGATGGCATGTAGGGCATCAGGATGGAAACAAGTGTGAGGAAAGGGTGATGCACATGGTTAGCGTCACGGTGCTGAGCAAAG
>NZ_JAWRYK010000304.1:0-270 GCF_046534635.1 Leifsonia sp. SIMBA_070
GTTTCCGACTCGGCACGGGCCAGAATCTGCGTCGTTATGTACGCGGCGGACGGGAGGGCCGGGGTTTTATGGGCGCGTCCGGCCGGGACGTAGAATCGATCCGATGAATGCGATCCGATCCCGCGGCCCCAAGGCACTGCTTACCTTCGTCGCGATCGGCCTCGCCTCGGGCTTCATGTCGGGCCTGTTCGGCGTCGGCGGCGGCACCGTGATCGTGCCGCTGCTGGTCGGCATCGCGCTGTTCTCGCAGAAGCTCGCCTCGGGCACCTC
>NZ_JAWRYK010000035.1:0-442 GCF_046534635.1 Leifsonia sp. SIMBA_070
CGCCCTGACCCAGCAGCGCTTCCGCGCCCTGCACCCCGCTGGGCCTCGCCCCCCCCCAAGTGGTCTAAACAGGTATTTCTCCAGTAACGATGTTCCGGGTCTCTGTCTCCTGTCGCCATTAAAATAGAACACATGTACGAATATCAGCAGGTCACCGGCGAATCGATTCCCAGCCCGGATTCCAAGGAGCCATCTCCTTTGGCGTCCGGACTCGTGAATGCTGGCGGACGCAGCGAACCGGTTGCGGCAGAAGCTGCACTGCTGGCGGGGTTGATTGATTCCATTCGGGCGTTGGAGGAACTCAAGGCAGCCGCCTCGGCAGCCCAGGCCCGGGCAACGGCAATCTTCGACGCAATGACCCGGCAAGCCCAGGCCGCAGCCGGAGTGAAAGCCGACCAGCTCGGCAAAGGTGTCGGAGCCCAAATCGGTTTCGCCCGCCGAG
>NZ_JAWRYK010000305.1:0-270 GCF_046534635.1 Leifsonia sp. SIMBA_070
CTTACGGAAATTCGGTAAACGTTGTAGGTAAACGTTGGAATTGAGGATGGCAGACATCTCTGGGGCTGTCAAGCGCCAATCAGATGACCCGTCGTGTAGCGCCTCGACATGAACCGAGAAGCCCGGCCGCGCATGTCGCGCGGCCGGGCTGGAGGGCTTAGAAGCCTTCCGCGATGTGGTGGTAGACCTGGTTCCACTTCAGCTCGTTGCGGAACCCATTCAGCGTCGTGTCCTCGTCGATGGCGAGCAGCTCGATGCCCGCCATCTCAG
>NZ_JAWRYK010000306.1:0-270 GCF_046534635.1 Leifsonia sp. SIMBA_070
TGCGTCAGACGAGTCAACAATACAAACCGATCGCAAATCCTTGTCAGTGACAAGAAACTCTGCTGCTCCGTACTCGGCAGAAATCACGATCGGTAAGCCCGCCGACGCAGCCTCGACTGCGCTTCGACCAAAGGCTTCCCGCGCGGACGTCCCGACGAAGATCGACGCACCATTCCACAAGCTTGCCGAGTCGGCCCATCCACGCCACTCGACCGAGGACCCTGAAGTGGAAGCCAGCGACCTTTCCAAAGGGCCTTCACCGTAAGCCAC
>NZ_JAWRYK010000307.1:0-270 GCF_046534635.1 Leifsonia sp. SIMBA_070
TGGCACCTTCATGTTTGAGCCGGCCCATGGACGAATGCTTGATCGGTGTGGATTGCGGATCGTGTGGGTTGACCTCCACGATGTAGCCGAATCGGTTGCCCTCGTTGGGTTCCCGGGACAGATCAAATCGGGTCTCGTAACGGCCCCACTGGTGGTAGTCGTCTTCGTCGTCGAATCCGTAACGCTCGAGACGCTCTTTGGCGATCGGTTCGGTGACCGATGCGGCGCCGGTGAAGTAGTTGTTGAAGTTCTCTTCCCCGGACACCATCG
>NZ_JAWRYK010000308.1:0-270 GCF_046534635.1 Leifsonia sp. SIMBA_070
GTACTGCACGGATGCTCCCGGGTTCGCTTCGCCGAACCCGGCAATCCAAGCCTGCATGGCGGAATCCTGGGAGGAGGCTCCGGCGCCGGACAGGGTTCCGGTGACGGTGCTTTCCGATGAGGAGGAGGACTGGGTGCCGCCGGCGGGAGCCGTTGCACTGTCGCTGCCGCAGGCGGTGAGAGTGAGGGCAGCTGCCGACAGGAGGACGGCTGCAGTACTGAATTTTCCAGAAACCAACACGTAAATCCCTTTCAAGGGCCGAATCCCCGG
>NZ_JAWRYK010000309.1:0-270 GCF_046534635.1 Leifsonia sp. SIMBA_070
GCCAGTCGGGTAGGGCGGCAATGGAGGGCAGCCCCGCATCGGGCGTGGCCGCGGCGCGCTGCAGAGCGGTATCGCGATACTTGCCGGTCTGTACCAGCAGCCCCCGTATGCCTGCTGCTTGCGCACCGGCTACATCGCTGTCGATGTCGTCGCCGACCATGAGGCACTGCGCGGGGGCGAGTGCCATATCTGCTGCCGCCAGTTGGAAGAAGGCCGCGTTGGGCTTGCCGACCACGGTGGCTTCGACCTGTGCGGCGTATTCGAGCCCGG
>NZ_JAWRYK010000310.1:0-270 GCF_046534635.1 Leifsonia sp. SIMBA_070
GAGACTTTAGTGAAATTGAGTTTAGAGCTGACCCTCTATTATTGGAAGGTAACCTAAAACCAGATATGGGTAGCCTAACCCTTAGTTCATTGAATTTTAATAAAACCGCAAGTGTTAATTCTCCTGATACTATTATTGCGTTAGCTTCAATAATGAAAGAAAAAGGAGTAGTGCCGGAGTTGGAAGCGTTTGATGTTGGTATGATAAACTACGTTAAATATTTGGAAAAGAAAGGCCTGATAGAGCCACCATATTATTTCAACCTGCTAT
>NZ_JAWRYK010000311.1:0-270 GCF_046534635.1 Leifsonia sp. SIMBA_070
GCCGACTGGTCCGACCTGACGGATCCGGCCTACAAGGATCAGGTCATCATGCCCGACCCCCGCGAGTCGGGCACCGCCCGCGACCTCATCGCGGCGCTCGTGTCCTCGCAGGGCGAGGACGCGACGTGGGAGCTGTTCGACGGCCTCTTCGAGAACGGCATGGTTCTGCAGGGCGCGAACGGCCCTGCCCTCGACGACGTGACCGCCGGATCCCACGGCGTCGTGTTCGGCGGCGTCGACTACTCGGCCTACTCGGCGATCGCCAAGGGC
>NZ_JAWRYK010000312.1:0-270 GCF_046534635.1 Leifsonia sp. SIMBA_070
GCCCACCGGCGCGGGCGGATGATGGGCACCATCTCGATTGTCATTGCAGTGGCCCCGGCCATCGGCCCCACTGTTTCCGGCATCATCCTCAGCGTCCTCGCCTGGCGCTGGATGTTCTGGCTGGTCCTGCCCATCGCCGTGCTGTCCCTGCTCGTGGGGGCGATGAAGGTCCAGAACCTCACCGAGCCCAAGAGCGTTCCGTTCGATGTGCTTTCCATTGTGCTGTCCACGATCGCCTTCGGCGGACTGATCTTCGGACTGAGCAGCATC
>NZ_JAWRYK010000313.1:0-269 GCF_046534635.1 Leifsonia sp. SIMBA_070
ACCATTCATGCAGCCTCTGTGACTGAGGCGCTGGAGCGGTATGTCATGTTCTGCGAAGAGGTGAGTCCATCAGCAAAAGCCAACATCGCAAATACGCTCTACGTGCTGGCTCACCAGACAATGCGGTTTAACCCGACAGGTAATAGGCGTCAGATAGATATTACCGGCTTCAACCTGCGCAACACCTCTCAGGCAGCGACCATCCGGGCCCGTATTACCGGCGGCCAGTACAACCTGAAGGAACAGCTTGCCTCCATTACCTACGACTT
>NZ_JAWRYK010000314.1:0-269 GCF_046534635.1 Leifsonia sp. SIMBA_070
CAAAGCGTCATCTCTGCACTGAGCGCGGCAGCTCCGGGTGAACCGGTCAGGCACCCGTATTTAACATAAGAGTTCTTGGGCGCACCGCTCCGGGCGGGTTCGGTGCGAATGCGGCGTCAGCCCGGCAAAACCGGCAGCAAACCACACGATAAACCGCCCCGTTTGCGTCCGGTAAATTTCCCCGAACTGCATACTCATGCAGCCGGGTGAATGGCTCAGGCTTTCAGCCCAGATGCCCGCCAAAAGCCTCGTTTTAGCCAGTTATCACA
>NZ_JAWRYK010000315.1:0-269 GCF_046534635.1 Leifsonia sp. SIMBA_070
GGCCGGGCCAAGGAGGCGCTGGAAACCCACCGGGATGCCCTGGTTCAGTACGAGGACTTCGCTGACGAAATCGGAGTTGCCCCCGGAATCCTCGCCCTGGCCTGGCTGCTGCACCAGCCGGCGGTCACCGCCCCCATCGTCGGTCCGCGGATCCAGGACCAGCTCGATGACGCGTTGAAGGCACTGGACGTGGAGCTGGACGCTGACATGCTCGGCCGCCTGGACACCATTTTCCCGGGCCACCGCACGGCGCCGGAGGACTACGCCTG
>NZ_JAWRYK010000316.1:0-269 GCF_046534635.1 Leifsonia sp. SIMBA_070
GGTCGTCGCCTGCGCCCAGCGGGCCGAGTGCGACCATGCGGCCTTCGTAGTCGAAGGTCAGGGTGGCGACCGCCTCGCGGCTGCAGGAGACCTTCGAGCAGATTCGTTCCGTCACGAAGACGAGCTTAAAGGCTGCACCGATGGGCACCTATCGGCGCAACGTCCTAGGCTGAAGACATGAAGTGGACGTCTCGCGCACGCCGTGAACGGCAGGAAACGCCGAAGCCCCGTTCGGCTCGCCACGGTCGGCATGGTCGCGTCGGACGCAG
>NZ_JAWRYK010000317.1:0-269 GCF_046534635.1 Leifsonia sp. SIMBA_070
GTCGCACGTCCCCGGCTACCTGCGCGGCGAGCGCGCCCGTGACTGGCTCACGGTCTACCCCTTCGTGCGCAGCTACGACTGGTACCTGCTGCCCGACGACGAGCGCCGCAAGATGCTTGCCGACCACGGACGCAAGGGCGCCGCGTTCAAGAGCGTCGTCGCCAACACGATGCCGGCCTTTGCCCTCGGTGACTACGAGTGGATGCTGCCGATGGAGTCGGACGTGCTGACCGACCTCGTCGACATGATGCGCGACCTGCGCTACACCG
>NZ_JAWRYK010000318.1:0-269 GCF_046534635.1 Leifsonia sp. SIMBA_070
CAGAGCGGGCAGCCCTGGCTTGTAAAGAGCTCGACGAGGACGGGACGTTCCGACCGGCAGGCCGATCCGTCGTCCGGATTGCCGGCCAGGGCGGGTCCCGCCAGGAGCAGGGCGAGAAGAAGGGACACCAGCTTGCGCATAGGGTCTAGATAATCACCCCCGTCCACACCTGCCAATCACTTGGCCGTGACGGGTGCGTGGGGACGGACGCCGCGCGCCCGTCCCCTGCGCGTGTCCTAGTCCCGCGCGAGATTGCGCAGCACGTAGTG
>NZ_JAWRYK010000319.1:0-269 GCF_046534635.1 Leifsonia sp. SIMBA_070
TGGACCAGGGCGGAACCGCCACCGGCCACGATGCCCTCTTCCAGGGCCGCACGCGTCGAGGACACTGCGTCTTCGATGCGGTGCTTCTTTTCCTTGAGCTCAACTTCGGTGGCTGCGCCAACCTTGATGACGCCGATGCCGCCGGAGAGCTTGGCCAGGCGTTCCTGCAGCTTCTCGCGGTCCCAATCGGAATCCGTGCGCTCGACCTCGGCGCGGATCTGGGCAACACGGTCCGCGACGTCGGCTTCGGAACCCGAACCGTCCACGAT
>NZ_JAWRYK010000320.1:0-269 GCF_046534635.1 Leifsonia sp. SIMBA_070
GAGATCACCATGGATGATGTCAATCAAATGGAAAAGGCCATTTTTGTAGAAGCTATCGGTTGGATATATGAGCATTCCCCGTGGATTTCGGAAAAGGTATATAACAAACGCCCATTTGCATCCAAGGAGGAGCTGCTCTCTCACATGAAGCAGGCTGTAGAGAGTGCGTCCGAAGAAGAGAAGCTCGGGTTGCTTCGTGCTTATCCTGACCTCGGAGCGAGAGTGAAAATGGCGGATGCTTCCGTAAGCGAACAAAAAGGGGCTGGCCT
>NZ_JAWRYK010000321.1:0-269 GCF_046534635.1 Leifsonia sp. SIMBA_070
GGGGATAAGGATCACCCGATGACCAGAGGCGGGCTTTGTGTCAAGCTCAAGAACTTCCCCGAACATCACTACCAGTCCGACCGGTTGATGCACCCGATGCGCCGCGTCGGACCCAAGGGTGCCGGCGAGTTCGAACGCATCACCTGGGACGAAGCGCTGGCGGAGATCAAAGAGCGGTGGACGTCGATCATCGACGAGTACGGTAGCCAGGCGATCATGCCGCACGCTTACCTCGGACACCAAGGAGTGCTCAACGGCCTGACGTCGGG
>NZ_JAWRYK010000322.1:0-269 GCF_046534635.1 Leifsonia sp. SIMBA_070
CGTCGAATCGCCGGCACTGCGCCGTGCGGTGACGCTGGATGTCCTACTGCCCGCTGATAATTCGGTGAAGCGTCCGACGCTGTACATGCTCGACGGGGTGAGCGCCGGGGACAACGCCAGCGGCTGGATGTACCAGGCTGATGCCAAGGGCTTCTTCGCCGACAAAGACGTCAATGTGGTGATGCTCAATGGCGGTCGGTCGAGTGTGTACACCGACTGGGAGAAGGAAGATCCGGTCCTCGGTCTGAACAGGTGGGAAACCTTCACCG
>NZ_JAWRYK010000323.1:0-269 GCF_046534635.1 Leifsonia sp. SIMBA_070
TGCCGGTGTGATCGCCGTGATCGGGGTGCTCGGATATCTGTTGGTACGCAACAGCTTACGACCGCTGGCGCGGGTTGAGCAGACCGCACAGGCGATCGCCGCGGGTGATCTGGATCAACGGGTGCCTACCGCCGCGCCGAATACCGAGGTCGGGCGGCTCGCCGAGTCGCTCAACTCGATGCTGCATCAGATTCAGGGTGCCTTCGCCGCGACGGCCGCTTCTGAGGAGCAGGCCCGCCGTTCCGAAGAGAACATGCGACGGTTCGTCG
>NZ_JAWRYK010000324.1:0-269 GCF_046534635.1 Leifsonia sp. SIMBA_070
GGTGAAGATCGCCGTCGTTGCGAGAGCGGGCGTCGCCATCGGGAGCATGATCTGCAGGAAGATGCGCGCGTTGCCAGCCCCGTCCAGACGCGCCGCTTCCTCATGCTCAGCAGGCAGGCTGCGAAAGAACTGAACCATGAGGAAGACGAAGAACGCGTCCGTCGCGAGCAGTTTCGGAAGGATCAGAGGAACGAACGTATTGATCAGATGCGCCTGGGAGAACATGACGTACTGAGGAACGATCAGCACGTGGATCGGCAGCATCAGCG
>NZ_JAWRYK010000325.1:0-269 GCF_046534635.1 Leifsonia sp. SIMBA_070
TACTTTCTAAAACGCTTTAGCAGCTTTCGTTGCTGAAGCGTTTTATTTTTGAACTCCTATTTAATTCACTTTTAAGCCTATTGGCGGACTTTATTTTTTGAATGTGTTGAGAGTTTTTGAATATATATATAAACGGACGTTGTGTTTAAGAGGGGGAACGACTTTGAACCAGCATGTGCAATTGGAAATGAACCGCCTTATTCATCGCTTAAAACAAGACCAATCAGCAGATGGATCTTGGAATTATCCCTTTGACACTGGGATAACAG
>NZ_JAWRYK010000326.1:0-269 GCF_046534635.1 Leifsonia sp. SIMBA_070
GTGTCCATCTACAAGCCCAGCCGGTGGCAGAACATGGATAACCGCTGGCGCTACAACCTTTATCTGGGCCAGCAGGTCGAGCTGCTGAGCAACGGGGATGGCGATCGTGAACAGAGCCCGGTGTTCGGTGCCCTTTCCAACTACCTGATGCATCCTGCTGCAGTACTGGGGCTATCACTGCAACAAGTCGATGCTGACCTGCAGTTGGGAACCTCGCTGGACTGGGACGTGCATGAACGGTTCAAGCTTTACGCCAGCCTCAATCAGAC
>NZ_JAWRYK010000327.1:0-269 GCF_046534635.1 Leifsonia sp. SIMBA_070
GGTCGCCATCGCCGGCACGCACGGCAAGACGACGACGACCAGCCTCGTCGCGGCCTTGCTCGATGCGGGCGGGATCGACCCGACCGTGATCAACGGCGGCATCATCAACAATTATGGCTCGAACGCGCGGCTCGGCGCCTCGGACTGGATGGTGGTCGAGGCCGACGAGAGCGACGGCAGCTTCCTGCGCCTCGACGGCACGATCGCGGTCGTCACCAACATCGATCCCGAACATCTCGACCATTATGGCAGCTTCGACGCGATCAAGG
>NZ_JAWRYK010000328.1:0-269 GCF_046534635.1 Leifsonia sp. SIMBA_070
GTGATCGGCGTGACCGTCCTCAACGACGAGCAGGTTCTCACCGTGGTCGCCGGATCGCACGGCATCCTCGAGACCGCCGCACCGGGGACCGTCATCGCCATCCATTCCACAATCGGACCACAGACCGCGATCGACCTGGAGAAAGTGTGTGCCGCACAGGGTGTCTCGCTGGTGGACGCGCCCGTATCCGGTGGGGCAGGCGGCGCCAAGGAGGGCCGTCTGGCGATCATGGTCGGCGGTGAGCGCGAGGCCTATCTGAAGCTGAAGCC
>NZ_JAWRYK010000329.1:0-269 GCF_046534635.1 Leifsonia sp. SIMBA_070
GGGTGCGCATCACCGCCGCTTCGGCGTCGCGGTAGACGGACAGGTACGGCACCAGCTCCTCCCACGGTGCGGCCTCAGTGATTTGCAGGGCCCGCGCCGGATGACAGAGAAAGGGTGCACTCGTCAGGCACGCTGCAACGTCGGGGACGAGTCCGGCTGCGGCCAGCGACAGCAGTCCGCCCTGGCTGTTGCCGGCAACGATGACGGCCCCGGCATCCGTTCCGGGCAGTGCGCGCGCCGCATCGACTGCGCGTGCGGCGTCCGTCAGC
>NZ_JAWRYK010000330.1:0-269 GCF_046534635.1 Leifsonia sp. SIMBA_070
GTTCATGCGCCAGGCCCGGCGCGCAGACGAGGACCTTGCGCAGTTTTCCAACCTCCGAGTACACCCCGTAGTCGGCGGCGTTGGGTGCGGAGGTGGCGGGAAACATGTGGTTCTCCTTGGTATTCAGGTGAGTTTCTGCAGGCTCAACAGATGTGGAGGACGGACTTTTTGTCCATCCCTCCACAGATTAGGAATTAGCGTCCGCGCTCAGCCTGCTGGGCCTGCTTCCGGCGGCGGAGTGCCTCGTTCACGGCCGGGTCGTCGAGCGC
>NZ_JAWRYK010000331.1:0-268 GCF_046534635.1 Leifsonia sp. SIMBA_070
TCTTCTGCTCTTTGATATCTTTGTCAGTGGCGATTTTCTTCGCAGCAATATAACCACTTGTCGAGAAGCCAAAGAACAGACCGAATGTGACATCTGACAGCGTCCCTTTGTAGGCCTGCCAGCCAACTACGCCACAGCAGACGAGGAAAGCGAGAGCGGCCTGCGTGCGGCTCAGAGAGATGTTACCGCTGCTGCCACGGAGAACGCTGAACATGTCCATCAAATGAGGCCCCGGTAAATGTCATAGCTGCCGGTGCGCATCACATCT
>NZ_JAWRYK010000332.1:0-268 GCF_046534635.1 Leifsonia sp. SIMBA_070
TAAGCGAGTTTTTCGCCTCATAATAAACTGTTTGCAATTTATCCTTAAGGAACCCTATTGAATACTCAGAAATTTTAACCGCAACTTCATAACGTTGCTCTTCACTTAATAACCGAGGCTGGGCTTCTGTGTTTCTTGTGCTGTTTAAAGCTTCAATAAATCCATTAATGAGCTCATCTTTAATCTGGTCTAGTTTTTCAACTTGATTATCCTTATAATTCGCTTTTATAACCTTAGTCAAAACTTTCAAATACATTTCAATTAATTG
>NZ_JAWRYK010000333.1:0-268 GCF_046534635.1 Leifsonia sp. SIMBA_070
TCGGTCGTGAAGACCGACGTGTTGACGAGATAGTCGAGGAGGTCGGCGCCCTTGTTGTAGTGAATGCCGGCGCTGATCTCCTGGATGAGGAAGTTGTGCTTCGCGAACGCGATCTGCAGGCTCGAGGCGAGCGCGATCGGGCCGAGCGGGCAGTGCGGCGCCACGTGCACGCCCCATACCTCGGCCATCGTCGTGATGCGCGCGACCTCGGAGATGCCGCCCGCGTGGGAGATGTCGGGCTGAGCAACCGAGATGCCCGCTTCGAAGG
>NZ_JAWRYK010000334.1:0-268 GCF_046534635.1 Leifsonia sp. SIMBA_070
AATATTGTTTTTGGTTTTGTGTGTTTTGTTGTGACCATTGTTTTCCCCTCACCCCGGGTTTGTTTGGGGTGGTGTGGGTCGAAGGGTTACGGCGGTCATAGCGTGGGGGAAACGCCCGGTCCCATTCCGAACCCGGAAGCTAAGACCCACAGCGCCGATGGTACTGCATCCGGGAGGGTGTGGGAGAGTAGGTCACCGCCGGACAAATTCTGGCAGAGAGGTTGAGGTCCGCACCATGTGGTGCGGACCTCAACTGTTTAACAGCCCC
>NZ_JAWRYK010000335.1:0-268 GCF_046534635.1 Leifsonia sp. SIMBA_070
GAATAGATGTCCCTTCTTTGTATTTTATATTTATCCCTTACGGATTAGTAGACCAAAGTCCTGCTGATTTAATAAATGTACGTTTATTTAATTTCAGCTGCGCTACGATAAACTCTGCAATATCTTCCGCTTGCATTACTTTATCAGGATTTCCATCAGTTAATCCTAAGTCTACAGCCATGTCAGTTGCTACTGTACTTGGTGTTAAAGCTGTTACACGGATATTATGTTTACGAACTTCCATCGCTAACGATTCTGTTAAACCAAG
>NZ_JAWRYK010000336.1:0-268 GCF_046534635.1 Leifsonia sp. SIMBA_070
TGAGGCCGTCCAGGAGGCAGGCACCATTGTGGTGGGGGCGGAGGGCACGTACCGCCCGTTCAGCTTCCACGCCGACGGCGCGGGTGATCTCACCGGATACGACGTCGAGATCACCGAGGCGGTAGCGGAGAAGCTCGGTGTTGAGGTGAAGTTCGACGAGACCCAGTGGGACGCCATCTTCGCCGGGCTGGAAGCCAACCGCTTCGCGATGATCGCCAACCAGGTCTCCATTAACCCCGGGCGCGAGGAATCGTACGATTTCTCGGAG
>NZ_JAWRYK010000337.1:0-268 GCF_046534635.1 Leifsonia sp. SIMBA_070
GGAACTTTCATCGCTGCGCTGGCCAACGTCATTGCAAGGACGCGACCGGCGTCGCCGACAGAAACATGAGGCCATTCGGGAAACGTACTCACGGCAATTTTCGCGCCGGCCTATTCCCGGGTGCCTTTTGCCAAGCGATCAATATTCCCGCCTCTCCGCAGGCGTTGTTTACTTCAGCCAAGTTAATCTCATTGACCGTCCAGAGCCACATGTTGTTTGGAAGGCTCTTTAGGGATCCCCGAGATGAGTCAGACATAATCCACTCCCT
>NZ_JAWRYK010000338.1:0-268 GCF_046534635.1 Leifsonia sp. SIMBA_070
GCCTGAAATCGAGAAATCAGCCCCATAAGCCTTTCATCTGCCGCGATCATCGGGTCATCGCCTTCCGGTCGAAGCGTATGCGGCAAAGAGAAAGTGGTCTGACTGCTGTCTGCAAAGCTGAATACCGGCGTGACGCCAAAGAGCTTCTTAACTGCGTCCACGTAACCGGACGTGGTGGCAGCTGAATTAGTCCTTTTTATCGACTGCGCGGTCACACGCTGCCGCGTGTAGAGGATGCCCGTTTTCATTCAGCGATGGATAGAGAAAG
>NZ_JAWRYK010000339.1:0-268 GCF_046534635.1 Leifsonia sp. SIMBA_070
GTCACTTCCGCCTCGGAAGGACACCTCCATCACGGGGGACACAAAGTGGGCCGGAGCACTGCCGGCCTTCCACGCACTCTGGGAGGAACACAGCTGTGAAGTATTCAAATGCGGGAAAAAACACCATGAGGTTTGTGACGACGGCGGCGGTTGCCGCCGTCGTTTTTTCTGGGACCGCACCCACACAGGGCACGCAGGGAAGCGGAAACGGTGACGGCGGGGGCGGCGACGGGAGCTCGCCCGGTGCGAAGAACGTGATCCTCATGGT
>NZ_JAWRYK010000340.1:0-268 GCF_046534635.1 Leifsonia sp. SIMBA_070
TCGGCATTGACCACCACCGTGCCATGGCTCGGGTCGCTCGCCTTCGCGAACGTCAGCGCGCCCCCGCTGGTGGTGCTGTCGTTGGTCGCCACCGTGCCGCTGACCGGCGTGTCCTCCGCCGTGGTCGCGCTGTCGTCAGCCGCCGCCAGGTCCGTCACCGGCGTCACGGTGATGTTCACGGTCTGGGTAAGGCTCTCGCCCGAGGCCGGGTCGGTCACCGTGTAGGTGAAGCTGTCGGGGCCGTTGTAGTTGGCCGCCGGCGTGTAGG
>NZ_JAWRYK010000341.1:0-268 GCF_046534635.1 Leifsonia sp. SIMBA_070
GTTACTGGCAAGACGGAACAGCTCGGTGGACTGGGGATCTCGGTGGACGCCGTTCGCAGAAACCTGATGCCCCTCGTGCCCGGCGGAGACAAACACTGGCTGCCTATGGTGCATCTGGATCATGTCGCTTCGTTCGTCGCCAATCTCGTTCGCACGGATGACGTCGCCAGCAATACGTATTATTTGTTGGATCCCCGGAGCGATAGTCCAACCATGAGCGCGCTAATCAGTACCATCGCCACCGAGCTGCGCACGATGAGGCCGATTG
>NZ_JAWRYK010000342.1:0-268 GCF_046534635.1 Leifsonia sp. SIMBA_070
GCCGAAGTGGTGCACGAAGTGCTCGAACACCGCTGGTACATGTCCGAAAGCGAAAACCGGAACGTCCCCATGGCCGAAGCCGTGCAGTCATACATGGACACCGTGCTGCGCCACCGCCGGGATGAGGCAGCCATCCTGCTTACCGCGGACACCCGGACCATGAATATCCTCGATTCCGGCGGAGCACCCGAGCAAATGTCTTAGTGTCGCATGCCCCACTGCGGGCTGTGCCTAACTTCACCCCTGCAGCGGGAAAGGCGGCACAGGG
>NZ_JAWRYK010000343.1:0-268 GCF_046534635.1 Leifsonia sp. SIMBA_070
GGCGAATCCGTCCGAGGTCGGCCAGACCCGTGCTCGATACGACGTGCGGCAAGCCGATGTCGAATTCCACGTCGACGCTGCTGATCTGCGCGGACGGCTTCAGCACGACGCCGACGCGGTTCGCGACCGTGAACGGCCCGTCGGTGGTGCTGGTCGGCAGCTTGTAGACGTCGCGCAGCATCGCGAGCCCGCGCTGTTCGAAATCGACCGCTTCGTACGCGTCGGCGAGTCCGTCGGTCGAGCCGTCGCGGAACACGCCGATCGCCTG
>NZ_JAWRYK010000344.1:0-268 GCF_046534635.1 Leifsonia sp. SIMBA_070
GTCGATGACCACGCTCGCCTGCGCCGATCCGGTCGCGGCAGTCGCGCCCAGCAGAACCGTACATAAGAGGGTCTTCCATGTTTTTTTCATCTGCACTCCTATTCTTTATTTGCCGTATATCGCACCGTTCCTGAGAAGCCGTCTCGCAAGAGACGGCTTGAGAGGCGCGTGCAATGCGGGCAGCCGCGACTTCGACGGCCCGCCCGCGCCCTTGCTTACTGGTACACGATGGTGTAGTTCACACGCGACTTCGCCGGACCGGAGGTGG
>NZ_JAWRYK010000345.1:0-268 GCF_046534635.1 Leifsonia sp. SIMBA_070
GCTGGCGACGATCCTCGACAGCGTCGATGCCTACATCTACATCAAGGACGCCTCGGGACGATACGAGTACGTCAACCGCCGGGTCGCCGACTTCTTCGGCATCGCGCCGGAGGCGCTGATCGGCCGCACCGACGACACCCTGTTCGACGCCGACACCGCCCGCCAGCTGAGACATCACGACCTGCGGGTCCTGCGACAGGGCGAGCGCGTGGCCGTGGAGGAGACCACCCAGCCGCCGGGCGAGACCGAGCCCCGCACCTTCTTCTCG
>NZ_JAWRYK010000346.1:0-268 GCF_046534635.1 Leifsonia sp. SIMBA_070
TGCGGCGCCGGCGCGCATCCGGTGCATGCCTCTCTTCCCACGGTGGAAGAGGTTTCCGCGGGTGGAATCGTGGTGGATTCCTCATCCCCGGACCTGCCGGTGGCGATCATTGCCCGGCTCAACCGCGGCGGCCGGCTCGAGTGGTGCCTGCCCAAAGGCCATCCCGAGAATGAAGAGGACAGCCGGGAAGCCGCCATCCGGGAGATCGCCGAGGAAACCGGCATCGACGGCCGGATCCTGACCGCTCTGGGAAGCATCGACTATTGGT
>NZ_JAWRYK010000347.1:0-268 GCF_046534635.1 Leifsonia sp. SIMBA_070
CTCGCCGAGTCCACGGGGCCCCTGCTCGACGTCGTTGCCGCCAGCGGCGTCGGAATCCCGCCCGGACTCTTCAGCATCATCGCCCTGATCGCCATTGCCAACGGAGCACTGCTGTTCATGGTTATGGCCAGCCGCGTCGGCTACGGCTTGGCTGAGGCGGAACTGCTGCCCCGCGCCTTCGCCCGGGTGCTTCCGGGCCGCCGCACCCCCTGGGTCTCCATTGTTGTTGTTGCCGGATTGACGATCATCCTTACCCTCGTGGGAAACG
>NZ_JAWRYK010000348.1:0-268 GCF_046534635.1 Leifsonia sp. SIMBA_070
CGCGCGTCAACCTGCGCGACGACAGCATGATGATCTCCGCGAATGATCTTGCCGTGCCTGATCTTTCACATGTCGGAGTCGCCAAGCCGGTGTCACTGATCATGCCGACGAGATTGTGCACCGCCGACCGGGTCAGCGCGCTCAAGCAGGTGCTGGTCCGTCATCCCGGAACGTCCGATGTCCACGTCCGGTTGACCAGCGGCTCCAAGGAGACCACGCTGAAACTCGACGATCAGCTGCGCGTCAACCCGACGTCGGCGCTGATGGG
>NZ_JAWRYK010000349.1:0-268 GCF_046534635.1 Leifsonia sp. SIMBA_070
CTCCTGGCGCCCGCCGTAACCGACGGCCACATTCACCGTCGGACCAACCCGGCTTGCCGTCTGCTGTTCGGCCGCCTTCAGCCGACTCGACACCTCGACCGGCAGTTGGTCAAGGGCACCAACAACTTTCACCCGCCACGGCTGCCCGGGTGCGGAGATCTCTTCGACGATGTCAGGAACGATCTCCATCAGCGCGCCGAGTTCTTCGGTGTCGCGGCTCAGGTTCTCGGTCGAGAGGAGGTAGATGGTGACCGTGGAGATGTCGAGT
>NZ_JAWRYK010000350.1:0-268 GCF_046534635.1 Leifsonia sp. SIMBA_070
CCCGCACGGTGTAGGCTTGACGAAATCCTTTGATAGAAGGATAGTCAGGAATAGCACAGGTTTAACCATTGTTCACGAAGATGATATTACAATTAGCAACACCGCTTACAGTTTCTACATTCAGGATTCAGCTGGTCAGCCGGGTGGTCCCCAGATTAGTGGAAAATCCGCAGCTCTTTCTAGCTTGATCACTGTAGAAAGTGATGGAGATGCAGTTACTTATATGTACGATGCTAACGAAGATCGCTTTAATGTTGTGAATGGCGAT
>NZ_JAWRYK010000351.1:0-268 GCF_046534635.1 Leifsonia sp. SIMBA_070
GCCGACGTCGTAGCTGGCCTGCCAGGCGACGTGCTCGCGGTAGGCGGCCTCGTCGAACTCGCCCTCGGCGTCGAAGGCGGTGACGGGGAACGAGAGCAGGCCGTCCTTGAGGTGGGCGGCGAGCTCGGAAGGAGTGAAGTTCGTCATGCGTTCCACGCTAGGCACGGGATAATACCCAAACAAGCTAAAGAATAGATCATTCGATACCCGTAGGGTATGAGTCATGATGACGTTGGTGCAGGTCGAGTGCTTCGTGGCCGTCGCGGAG
>NZ_JAWRYK010000352.1:0-267 GCF_046534635.1 Leifsonia sp. SIMBA_070
TAGATATTCGATCATTTTTAATTCTTTGTTATTTTGTTTTTCTTTAAGGTAATTTGAGCCTAGTTCATGATAAGGTTCGCCTGCCTTTTTGTAGAGTTGACACAAACTGGGCAATAGGAGGAGGAAGCCTTTGCCTCAGATTATTTGCTTTTCGGATCTTCTGAGACCCTTACCTTGCGACCTGGTGGCTTTAATGTTTTCCTGTGCTCTTCCCTTCTAGAGCTACAGATGAGTTTTAATTTCACTTAATCCCTGCCTTAATTTATT
>NZ_JAWRYK010000353.1:0-267 GCF_046534635.1 Leifsonia sp. SIMBA_070
TCTGCGTATCCTGGAAGGTTTCGGTTACCGTAAAGAAGACCTGCGTTGGCAGAAAACCAAACAGACCGGTCTGACCTCTTGGCTGAACATCAAAAAATCTGGTACCGGTGGTGGTGGTGCGACCGTTAAATTCAAATACAAAGGTGAAGAAAAAGAAGTTGACATCTCTAAAATCAAAAAAGTTTGGCGTGTTGGTAAAATGATCTCTTTCACCTACGACGAAGGTGGTGGTAAAACCGGTCGTGGTGCGGTTTCTGAAAAAGACGC
>NZ_JAWRYK010000354.1:0-267 GCF_046534635.1 Leifsonia sp. SIMBA_070
GGGTTCCGGCACGGGACATCCAGTACGAGGTCTTCGGCCCCGACCTCTGGCTCGCCGACTTCCAGTAGGGGCAGCCAGCCGGCCTGACTTCCGATTATGTGTTTTGCTGCTGCGCCGCCCATTCGGCCACCCGCCGGGAGCTTTCCTCCTCGGACAGGTCCTCCACCCGGGTGAGCACGGACCAGCGCACCCCGAACGGATCGCGGATGCTGGCGTACCTGTCACCGCTGACAAAGGTGGTCAGCGGCTCACGGATTACGGCGCCGG
>NZ_JAWRYK010000355.1:0-267 GCF_046534635.1 Leifsonia sp. SIMBA_070
ATAAGAATCACTCACATGCAAGACTTTTTATAATGAATTACGCTCAATGTATTGGAAAGGATTTTTAAAAACTTCTTTCCTTCCGTTAAGTACCAGTTCTGCGGCGGCTTCGCCCATTTTTTTAAAATCGGTGCTGACAACGGTAATGCCCAAAAGCGCCTTAAGGGGTGTTTCATTGTAGGAGATCACTCCAACATCCTGCCCCATAATTAAACTCTTTTCCCTTATCTGCTGTATCAGGTTTACAAGGTCGCTGTCTTCAATGGT
>NZ_JAWRYK010000356.1:0-267 GCF_046534635.1 Leifsonia sp. SIMBA_070
GAAACCCGCGACCACTTCATGACCGCTCTGGAGGAGAAGGGCTATGACCGTGACAAGCTCGACGACATGAAGCGTCTGGTGGATGCCCCGGATAGCGACGTGTTCGACGTGCTGGCCTATGTGCGTTTCTCATTGGAGCCGAAGACCCGCCATGAGCGGGCAGAGACGGCGCGGGGCGATGGATTGGCAGAACACGGTGCTGAGATGCGCGAGTTCCTGGAGACTGTCCTGCACGCTTATGAGCGCGACGGCAGCCGGGAACTATCG
>NZ_JAWRYK010000357.1:0-267 GCF_046534635.1 Leifsonia sp. SIMBA_070
GCATCGCATCGGGCGAAAAGGGCGTCATTGCAAAAAACGTATACGACTTGTCGAAAGTCGAGCTTGCGGTATTGATCGCGTCAAACGACTCCAGCGATGAGGCGTTTGATCGCGCGGCTTACGAGATCTCCCGCGACGCCTTCACATCTGGTGGAATTGACGAAAAAGCAAAAGCCCTCGCTGACGCATCTGGTCGCAGCCATGAAGCTTGCTTAAAGCTGATTAACGCAAAGCTGTCTCGCAAAAACGCTGAGCTCATCTCGCATC
>NZ_JAWRYK010000358.1:0-267 GCF_046534635.1 Leifsonia sp. SIMBA_070
TCCCGTCCGCCTGCGGCAAGACAAACCTCGCTCTCCTGGACCCGACCATCGATGGCTGGAAAGTCTAAACCCTCGGCGACGACATCACCTGGATGCGCTTCGGACACAACGGCGAACTGCGCGCCACCAACCCGGAAGCCGGCCTGTTCGGCGTCGCCCCCGGAACCGGCTGGAGCACCAACCCCAACGCCATGCGCGCCATCGCCAAGGGCAACTCCATCTTCACCAACGTGGCATTGACCGACACCGGCGGAGTGTGGTGGGAAG
>NZ_JAWRYK010000036.1:0-435 GCF_046534635.1 Leifsonia sp. SIMBA_070
CTGATCGAATTATGGCACAATCTTCATGGTCAATCGCTTGCAGCCAATAGAATGCGCCTGGCAAAGTTAAAAATTGTCTGCAGAGGTATGGGCGACCCTATTGCTTCACGGATCACAAGCAAGGATTGGGCGCATTATCGTGATCAGCGTCTGAGTGGTCAAATCGATAACGGCTATCATGCTAATCCTGAAAAATGGATAGCACAGCCAATTACAGTTAACCGTGAGCAATACTATCTTGAGGCTGTCTTCAACGAGTTGCGCCGGCTAGGTGAATGGAAGTTGCCTAATCCGCTTGATGGGGTACGTCCGTTCAAAGAAAAAGAAAAAGAGATGTCCCGGCTAACTGAAGGACAAATCAAAACTGTTCTTAATTCATGTGAAGCTTTCGGTAATCACAATCTCACCTTGATCGTCAAAATTTGCCTGGCAACC
>NZ_JAWRYK010000359.1:0-267 GCF_046534635.1 Leifsonia sp. SIMBA_070
GGACAACCAGGAAGTCGATCGACTCCGCAATGTCCTCACGAAGGGGGCTGGTCATGCCCGGAAGAAGCGTGACGGGGCGCAGATTGATGTACTGCTGGAACGCGCGACGGATGGGAATGAGCAGACCCCAGAGCGACACGTCGTCCGGAACCTCCGGAGAACCGACGGCACCGAGGAAGATCTGGTCGAAGTCGCGCAGCAGATTGAGGCCGTCCGCCGGCATCATGCACCCGTGCTCTGCGTAGTACGCGCACGACCAGTCGAACT
>NZ_JAWRYK010000360.1:0-267 GCF_046534635.1 Leifsonia sp. SIMBA_070
GCCATTTCGAACTCCGCGCCCGCGCCACCCTGCCGATGGAAGACTTCAACGCGCAGATCTCGCTCATGACGGGTATGGCCGCCGCCGAGCTGATGCTCCGCGCGGAGGTCGGCATCCTGCGCACCATGCCGCCTGCAGAGCCCGAGGCGATCGATGAGTTCCGTCGCCGCGTGGCGCTGCTCGACCGACCGTGGGCGACCGACATCAGCTACGGCGAGTATCTGCGACAGCAGGATTCGGGAGACCCCGCGACACCCGCCGTCATGC
>NZ_JAWRYK010000361.1:0-267 GCF_046534635.1 Leifsonia sp. SIMBA_070
CTCGTGAGCATATGCACACCGCCAGACACCCACGAGGAGCTGAGTGTCGCGTTCCTGCGCGCCGGGATCAACGTGCTCTGTGAGAAGCCCATGGCCCCTTCGCTTGCTGCGTGCGACGCGATCCTCGCGGCCGAGGCAGAGAGCAGCGCGATGTGCTCATCCGTAGCGCAGAACCGCTACCGCGACGACATCGCGACGCTGCGCGCGGCCCTCGAGTCGGGCCTGATGGGTCCAGTTACGTCGATTCAGATCGACTCGGCCTGGTGG
>NZ_JAWRYK010000362.1:0-267 GCF_046534635.1 Leifsonia sp. SIMBA_070
GGCTTCGGCAAGCCGGGGCTCCAGGAACGCCCAGTAGTCCTCGAAAGCGTCGTCGTAGCTGGAAAGCAGGCCTTTGACGGTGCTGTAGCTGCGGCCCTTGAACCCCTCCCGGTCTCCGGTGCCGTCGGTGCTGCGGACCATGGTGGTCTGCTGCCGCCGCTGGGACCGGCCGGTGTTGAACGGGGGATCCACGTAGATCATGGTGAAGGCGCCGTCCGGCAGGGTTGGCAGGAACACGGCGTTGTCCGCGTGTACCACCAGGGACCT
>NZ_JAWRYK010000363.1:0-267 GCF_046534635.1 Leifsonia sp. SIMBA_070
CGAGCGCTTCTTAAAAAGCATGGATTTTTTTCAGCCTGAAATGTGAGCGTTATTGTAAATATATTATGTAGGAATGTTTCAAATTCTGATATTAAGGAGTGGTTTTTCTTTTTTTTGATTTACACTTTGTCGGTGTGCAAGCTCGACTTTGCAAACATTCAAACAATGACACAAGCTTCTTGCGTATATTCTGAGGGCTTTCCGGAAAGTAAATATCAAATATAATTTTATATATTAGTTAACAGTTAAATATGAGGGTCTTTAATG
>NZ_JAWRYK010000364.1:0-267 GCF_046534635.1 Leifsonia sp. SIMBA_070
GCAGGTCGCTTTCACCGGAGACGGTGTGGATTTCCTGGATTTCCGGGATTTCCTCCAAGGCGCGGACCACCGCAGCATGGCCGGCGTCTTGGCTGATCGTCAGTGAGCAGTAGGCCACCACCCCGTAGCCCAGGGCCGCGGGATCCACCCGTGGGCCCCAACCGGAGATGACGCCGAGCCGCTGCATCCGGTCCAACCGGGCCTGGACCGTGGCACGCGCCACCTGCAATGTGCGCGACGCCTCCAGCACTGACATCCGGGGTTGGT
>NZ_JAWRYK010000365.1:0-267 GCF_046534635.1 Leifsonia sp. SIMBA_070
GACTGACCATATTAGAAGAGCACAATACCTTTTACAACAGGGAACAGCAGTGGTTGATATATGCTATTTTAAAGGGGATGATCCGGCCTCGGGAATTCCTGATATTTATCTGAGTGGCATAGTACCTGAGGGTTATAAGGGAGATGTGATCGGTCGTGATGTTTTGTTAAACCAGATCTCAATTAAAAACCAAAATATAGAATTGTCGCAGGGGATGCAGTATAAGATCTGTGTTCTTGCAGATGTTAAAGCTCTACTACCTGAGAG
>NZ_JAWRYK010000366.1:0-267 GCF_046534635.1 Leifsonia sp. SIMBA_070
CCGGTCTTCGAGAAGGTGACCGTGCCACCTTCAGCACCGACCTCACCGCGCTCGAGAGCAAATCGCTCGATGTGCAGATGGTCCCGCAGACCCGCCTGTGTCCACTTGTGGGTCAGCGAATCCAGCAACGCCGCCGGACCACACGCCCAGGTCTGTCGCTGTCCCCAATCGGGGCACAGTGTGTCGAGCGCCTCCGGATCGATCTTGCCCTCGGTGCGCGTCCGCTGGATGTGCGCCCGCAGCAGACCGTCGGCCTCGAACTGCTTG
>NZ_JAWRYK010000367.1:0-267 GCF_046534635.1 Leifsonia sp. SIMBA_070
GCATCAAGTCGGTGGTCTGGGAGTCGACACCTCTGACGATCCCGGACACGTTCTGGGCGGAGCACTCGTTGTCGAGCATGCTCGACAAGTCCGAGTACTGGCTCGGCATGCAGGGCCGGATCGTCAAACCCATGTACAAGGCATCCGGGTCCGATCACTACGTGCCGATCGGCTGGGACAAGGCGCTCGATCTCACCGCGGAGCATCTCCAAGCCCTTGATTCACCTGATCAGGCCGTGTTCTACACCAGTGGACGGATCATGAACG
>NZ_JAWRYK010000368.1:0-267 GCF_046534635.1 Leifsonia sp. SIMBA_070
GCGCCGGAAGCCCGGCTCGACACCAGCGGCCTGCTCAACGATGCGCCGGAGAGCTTTCGCCGGGTCACCGCCCCGCGAGCGTTCGCGTTTCCGGAGGATCATGCCGCCCATCCGGGCTACCGCAACGAGTGGTGGTATTTCACGGGCAACCTCGACGGGCCCGACGGCCGGCCGTGGGGCTTCCAGTTCACGCTCTTCCGGTTCCAGCTCGACGAAGCGCCACGCCCCGACTCCGCGTGGGCGGCCGATGCCGTCTGGATGGCGCAT
>NZ_JAWRYK010000009.1:0-902 GCF_046534635.1 Leifsonia sp. SIMBA_070
CGTGCAGGGCCAGACTGGAGGTGGCAACGCCAATCAGCAACGACTGTTTGCCCGCCAGTTGTTGTGCCACGCGGTTGGGAATGTAATTCAGCTCCGCCATCGCCGCTTCCACTTTTTCCCGCGTTTTCGCAGAAACGTGGCTGGCCTGGTTCACCACGCGGGAAACGGTCTGATAAGAGACACCGGCATACTCTGCGACATCGTATAACGTTACTGGTTTCACATTCACCACCCTGAATTGACTCTCTTCCGGGCGCTATCATGCCATACCGCGAAAGGTTTTGCGCCATTCGATGGTGTCCGGGATCTCGACGCTCTCCCTTATGCGACTCCTGCATTAGGAAGCAGCCCAGTAGTAGGTTGAGGCCGTTGAGCACCGCCGCCGCAAGGAATGGTGCATGCAAGGAGATGGCGCCCAACAGTCCCCCGGCCACGGGGCCTGCCACCATACCCACGCCGAAACAAGCGCTCATGAGCCCGAAGTGGCGAGCCCGATCTTCCCCATCGGTGATGTCGGCGATATAGGCGCCAGCAACCGCACCTGTGGCGCCGGTGATGCCGGCCACGATGCGTCCGGCGTAGAGGATCGAGATCTCGATCCCGCGAAATTAATACGACTCACTATAGGGGAATTGTGAGCGGATAACAATTCCCCTCTAGAAATAATTTTGTTTAACTTTAAGAAGGAGATATACATATGTTTAAACGTAAATCAACCGCAGAACTGGCAGCACAGATGGCAAAACTGAATGGTAATAAAGGCTTTAGCTCAGAAGATAAAGGCGAATGGAAACTGAAACTGGATAATGCAGGTAATGGTCAGGCAGTTATTCGCTTTCTGCCGTCTAAAAATGATGAACAGGCACCGTTTGCAATTCTGGTTAATCATGGCTTTAAAAAAA
>NZ_JAWRYK010000369.1:0-266 GCF_046534635.1 Leifsonia sp. SIMBA_070
CCGCCAGCTGCGCCGCGGCGTCGCTGCGGTCAGCGGCTTCCATTTCGAGAATAACCATCTCGGGAACCGTCAGCACGGCTCCCTTCTCGTTGAGGGAGAGCTCACGCTCCATGTCAGGCAAGGGGCGCAATGTCGTGCGCCTTCAGCCGGGCGGCGTCCGCTGAGACGTCGTCGGGCTGTTCCTGGCTGAGGCGCTCCGCTTCAACCCGTGCGAGGTAGTGGGCCACTTCCTTTTCCACCCGGTCCAGGTCCCAGTTCAGGATGGG
>NZ_JAWRYK010000370.1:0-266 GCF_046534635.1 Leifsonia sp. SIMBA_070
CAAGTTTAGTTTGCATTGACGCATATTGTAATGAAGAAGCTTCAAAGATAATTTTGTTTCCATATCCCCTTTCAGTTCTAGAGAATATCTTACGTGTAAACTCTTCACTTAATTGTCTTGCGATAGGTTCAATTTCAGACTCATAAAAAGCGTTCCATTCATCTTCGTTGTACTTAGATTGAATAATCTTTTCATTGATGTTAAAGAATGAATAAATTCGTTGAATAGTTCTGTCCATTTGTTCTGCATTTGGTACAAAGTTATCT
>NZ_JAWRYK010000371.1:0-266 GCF_046534635.1 Leifsonia sp. SIMBA_070
GCCGCGCCGGGTCAATTTGGTCCACCGATTTGCCGTCACGGCCGGAGATCCAGTGCACGGGAGCGTCCAGATGAGTGCCCGCATGCTCTCCCACGGTCATGTCGTTCCACGCCCAGGCGGGACCGGCGTCGTCGAAGTTGCTCACTGCGGAAAGGCTCAGTCCAACAGTGTTGGCGAAGGGATCCGGGAGATTGAGGATCGGCGTGTCCCTGCTCAGCGGCGTCGTGAGGTCCAGGACTTCCACCGACTTTTCCCCAAGTGCCATC
>NZ_JAWRYK010000372.1:0-266 GCF_046534635.1 Leifsonia sp. SIMBA_070
TTTTTGGTAATATTGGAAAGTATATAAATTGCAAATATTAGTTTAAGTGAAACTAGCGCTCTGCAGGCGCCAGAGGCTTGGTATTGCCAAGTTTTCGAATGGAGTTGTGGGGGTTATGGAACAAAAGTAAACATTTTATTATAAATTTGTGTGTTTTTAGAAGTAAAAAAGATGTTGAAAACTTGTGGTTGGCGCTCTTTGATCATCAAAGGTTGGAGGAATTGAAAATGACTATCACATATGGGAAATTGTCATCAAATATGAAG
>NZ_JAWRYK010000373.1:0-266 GCF_046534635.1 Leifsonia sp. SIMBA_070
CTCGAAGGCGTGCTGCTCGCCCGCGACCTCGGCTCCGCCGAACGCCGCCGGCGGCAGCTCGGGGATTGCCGCGAGAAGGGTGCGGGTGTACTCGTGGTCGGGCGTCGTGAGCACGCGGCCCGCGGGGCCGGACTCGACGACGCGGCCCTGGCGCATGACGAAGACGCGGTCGGCGAGGTCGGCGACGACGCCCATGTTGTGCGTGATGATCATGACACCCACGCCACGTTCGCGCACGAGCGCGCGCAGGAGGTCGAGGATCTCGG
>NZ_JAWRYK010000374.1:0-266 GCF_046534635.1 Leifsonia sp. SIMBA_070
TTTTAGCTTGGTTTCCGCATGGCAAATTTCAAAATTGTCTACGCGCTTTACGTTTTTGTTATATTGTACCATTTATTCTATTTAAAAGTGTTACAATATACCTAATATTAACAGTAAGCGAGCATACATTTCGTCAATACTGGTTACCTTGCCTGTGCTGAGCATCAAATAGGATCCAGGCGTGACCGAAGAAATGAAGAACACAAAAAGCTTAATCGCTTACGGACTATGGCTTACTAGTTCTTAATGGGGGATCTTATGCCAAA
>NZ_JAWRYK010000037.1:0-433 GCF_046534635.1 Leifsonia sp. SIMBA_070
GGTCATCGAGAAGATCCCCGGTGAGGACGGCCAGCAGGTCCCCGGTGAACCCCGGCAGCAGGTTCCGGACCAGGGCGACCCCGCGCTCCGGATGCACGGCGGCGGCAGCCTCCTGCGGGTGCTCAAAGGTGGAGGCGGCTTCATGGATGGAGCACAGTTCCAGGATGCGGGAGTTCATCGAAGCTGTCCTTTCAGGGGGTCATCACGGAGGGCGGGGTGTGTCCAGTGCGGAGGGTTTCCGCCCGGGACGGCTAGTAGGACCGGACCAGGCCGCCGTCGCAGCGGATTTGCTCGCCGGTGACATAGGACGCCGGGTTGCCCGCCAGGAAGGCCACGACGGCGGCGAACTCCTCCGGCCGTCCGTACCGTCCGGCGGGGATGGTTGCCTCGGAGGCTGCCCGGACTTCATCGGGCTGCTTTCCGGACCGGCTGG
>NZ_JAWRYK010000375.1:0-266 GCF_046534635.1 Leifsonia sp. SIMBA_070
AGAATGAACAAAAGAGAAGACATACAAGGAAGAGACACCCTAAAAAGAGTTGGGAGAAATTAAAAACTTTCAGTATAGAAAAAGTAGGAAAATAGATATAAATAAAGCATCCTACCAATCGTTAAATTAGTATGGCCGTGTAGCAACGGAACCAAATCATGCAATAGGGGTACAGTCGAGATACGTGTACAACTAGGTTATGGGCAATACATATATTTGCGAGAGTTTTAATCAAACTTTATTTCAAAGCTACAATAGATTCGAGT
>NZ_JAWRYK010000376.1:0-266 GCF_046534635.1 Leifsonia sp. SIMBA_070
GCCGACCACGCCGTAGAAGCAGTAGAACTTTATATCTCGGGCTGGCAGCGAGGGGTCGTGATCGCTGAAGACCAACCGTTCTTCGATCCAAGCATCGTCCGCCACATCGCCCGATGAAAGATCGTGCGCGATGCTCTCGCGGAGCGCTTCGATGTCAGGCAGGGAACGGTTTCGAGGCAGGTCGGTAATCGTCTCCTGTCCAAGGATATAAACGCCTTTGGACATAATTCCAGCTAGCGGTTTCACCACTGTTCCCCGGGAGAGTT
>NZ_JAWRYK010000377.1:0-266 GCF_046534635.1 Leifsonia sp. SIMBA_070
CCCAGAACTCCGCTGCTGTTGCTCGGAGAGCTCGACGACTCATCCGCGACGTTCGCACCGATGACGCCACCCACACCGCCGGCGACCAGGGCCACAACCAGGGCCCCGATGGCGATCCCGGCCTTGAGACCACCCGAGCGTCCGGCCGGCTGCGAGGCCCCTGGCGGATATGACTGCGGACCAGCGGACCGGGCGTCACCGGCGCCGAATTGGCTTGTCGGATCAGCTGATCCATATCCGGGGTACGGCGTCTGCGGTCCGGGGTG
>NZ_JAWRYK010000378.1:0-266 GCF_046534635.1 Leifsonia sp. SIMBA_070
GGTGTGGGGGCGGGCCACGATGTCGCAGCGTGCTGCGGCGCCGAAGGCATGATCGTCGATCGCGCGGCGCAGGGAGCGCTCGAAGAGATCGAAATTGGCGACCGCCTCGCCTCCGATGATGACGAGTTCCGGACCGACGATGTTGATGAGCGTCGCGATGGCCGTGCCGATCGCGCTTCCCGCCTCGGTGAACGCCTCGACGGCCGACGGATGGCCCTCGTGAGCGAGCCGCACGGCCTCGCCGATCGAGACCTCGCGGCCGTGGG
>NZ_JAWRYK010000379.1:0-266 GCF_046534635.1 Leifsonia sp. SIMBA_070
GCCAAACCGCTTGAGTTCGGCGATGCGCTCGTCCCGGCCGGTATGCCCCTTCCGCAGAATGTCGGCGGCATCTTCGGGAGTCAATGCGTTGCGGATATGCGTGAAGTCCACGGCGCTGATGATTTCGTCGGTATCCATCTCGCTCAGCAGCAGCCACAGCGGTTTTTTCTCCCGCCGTGCCCTGATGTCCCACAGTGCATTCACCAGCGCGCCGCATGCCATGTGGGACACGCCCTTCTCCGGGCCGAGCCAGCGCATTTGGGAGT
>NZ_JAWRYK010000380.1:0-266 GCF_046534635.1 Leifsonia sp. SIMBA_070
GGGTGGCCGTCGGCAGCAGGCCGTGCTGACGCAGTGTCCGGTCGACCTCCGCATCGGTCAGCACCAGATCCTCCCGGCCGATCCGGGCTCCGACACCGTCTCCGATCAGGTGCTGCCAGATCAGTGGCGGGTCGTGGCGGGCGGCAACGACGACATTGAGATGCGGTGGCCGATGGCGCAGGAACCGGTGAAAGGCATCGAGGACCAACGGGTCGGTCGCGGTGTGGGCATCGTCCACAACCACTGTGAGGGGGCCGGATTCGGCG
>NZ_JAWRYK010000381.1:0-266 GCF_046534635.1 Leifsonia sp. SIMBA_070
GGCATGTGCCGGCCGTGCTGCTCGACCGAGCCGCAGGGCAGGACGACCACCGTGCGGTCGCGGTCGAGCGCGTCGATGTCCGGGCTCGTCAGATCCTGCCAGGCGAGCGGTTGAGCGGCGGGCTCGGCGCTCACGGCAGGGGCCTCGTGAAGCTCACGGTCTTGAGCTCGCTCATCGCGACCAGCGTGTGCCGGCCGCCGATGCGGCCGACGCCGCTGTCCTTGCCGGCGTGGCCGCCGAAGGGGATCTGCAGCTCCCAGTAGTTC
>NZ_JAWRYK010000382.1:0-266 GCF_046534635.1 Leifsonia sp. SIMBA_070
GGAAATTCCCGATCTGGATTTATCAGATGAATATTTGTCGAATGAAGAAGAATATGAAGAAAATTCGAGCGAGTTTCCTACGGTAGCAATTGTTGAAGCCACAGGTTGGCAGCGTCACGAAAATGGAACCACAGAATTAATAGCCGAACAAGAACGAGCGAGCAGTTCTTGGCAAAATTCTGTTTCTTGCCATAACTAATTTTGGCTCTTCCAACCTTGGTGTGTAGAGTAAATGCTTGTAGCCTATATCTGGAAAAGAATTTCGC
>NZ_JAWRYK010000383.1:0-266 GCF_046534635.1 Leifsonia sp. SIMBA_070
CTGGCCCTTGGTGCCGCAGTTGACGCAGGAAATGTCGGCCAGGCCGTTTTCGGGGGCGTGGCCCTTCTTTTCCTCGTAGGCCTCTTCGAGGTGGTCGGCACGGTACCGCTTGTGGCAGCTCAGGCACTCAACCAGCGGGTCGGAGAAGACCTCAACGTGGCCGGAGGCCTCCCACACTTGGCGCGGCAGGATCACCGCGGAATCCAGCCCGACGACGTCGTCGCGCCCGCGGACCATGTGCTGCCACCACTGCTTCTTGATGTTTT
>NZ_JAWRYK010000384.1:0-266 GCF_046534635.1 Leifsonia sp. SIMBA_070
GCGCGCCAAACGGTCGGTGAAGGCCTCCTCGCTCTCGCCGTCTTCGGCGAAGCGGTAGTGGTGCGGGCAGCCCGTATGGATGATGTTGGGGATCGGAACGTCGAAGTCGGTCTGCACGTAGGGCATGGCCGTCAGGCTGGCGGCGGCGATGGTGACGCCGTGGTAGCCCTTGACGCGGCTGATGATCTTTTTCTTCTCCGGCCGGCCCAGCGCGTTGTTGTAGTACCACACCATCTTGATGGCGGTGTCGTTGGCCTCCGAGCCGG
>NZ_JAWRYK010000385.1:0-266 GCF_046534635.1 Leifsonia sp. SIMBA_070
GTCATGAAGGTACGGAATGCTCGCTCCACGTGCGGCCCATAGTTGGGTTGGCCCTTGGGCCGGTACTCAAGAATGATACCATGCTGCTGACACGCACGTGTCAGCATATTACCACGGAACTCTTTGGCATTATCGACGTGGATTTTCTGCATCTTGCCGTAGATGGGCCACTCGGCTGCGATGTCATGCTTGGCCAACCAATGCTCCTTGCAGCTTACCGCATGAGCGATGCATAATCCTGCGGAGGACGCCCCGGGAGGGTCTAG
>NZ_JAWRYK010000386.1:0-266 GCF_046534635.1 Leifsonia sp. SIMBA_070
GCAACGCATAGGTGGTGATCACCAGGTCGGCGTCGGCGATGAACTCTGCCAACGGTTTACGACTTCGCGCCGCGGTCGCGGTGACTGCCACCGCCTTCAGGTCGGTGAAGCGGTGACACTCCGACACCCAGTTCCCGACGCCGCTCGTGGGCGCGACCACCAGGAACCGACCGGCTTCCCCGTTCTCGCGGGCCCGGGCGAACAAGGCCAGGGTCTGCAGGGTCTTGCCGAGCCCCATGTCGTCGGCCAGTACACCGCCGATCCCG
>NZ_JAWRYK010000387.1:0-266 GCF_046534635.1 Leifsonia sp. SIMBA_070
GGGCTGCTGGTCGCCGCGCCGCCCGCCGGGCAGCGGACCGCGGAGATGCGCGAGGCCTATGCGCGCGATGGCTTCCTGGGGCTGGAGGACATGGTCGCCGCCGCCGGCTGCGGCGCCCTCATGAAGGGCGCCGAGGAGCTGGTCGCCGACTTCGATCCCGGTTCGGTCTCCAGCGTCTTCCCGACACGCGGCCAGGTGCACGGGCGCGACACCTATTTCATGGAGTCCGGCGACAAGATCCGCTTCTTCTTCGAGGAGGAGGCCTT
>NZ_JAWRYK010000388.1:0-265 GCF_046534635.1 Leifsonia sp. SIMBA_070
GCCAGCCGAGTCAACGATCCACTGCCACAACAATCACTCCTCGTAGTCACGGCAACATCGAAACCGAGAGTTCCAAAAATGAAAGATCTAGCCACATTGAAAAAACTCGTACGAGCCGACAGCCTTACACCCATTGTCGAGCGAGACGGCACGATCGTGTACGAAGCCAGCACGCAACTAGGGACCTTTTTCGTCAAAGCCACGACGAATAGAGCGGCTTTCGATCGGCACTGTGAAATTCTAGAAGAACTTGAATCAAGCTCTC
>NZ_JAWRYK010000038.1:0-429 GCF_046534635.1 Leifsonia sp. SIMBA_070
GTGCTATGCAGAACATGAACGTTACCTGCATCCTGAGCCCTGTCATCTTCGTGGTCATCATCGGCTTCATTGCAAAGCTCGGCTATGACAATCAAATCCTCACGCAGAGGAACGAGCGCCTGCGACTGCAGAACACAGAGCTGATGTCCAAAAACACTGACCTTGCCGGCACCATTAAAACGCTGGCGGCGTACGTCGATGAGCAAAACGAAATTATCCCCCCTGAGACAAATCACCGGGCGGCCGCAGAGATGAAGCAGCAGGGGTTCTGCGCAACTTCCGGCTGCTGGATTCGCTTCACGAGTGCAACGGAAAGCTAAGAGCTGCTATCCGCAGGATTGACGAGAATAGATAACTATATTGCAGCAGTACATCAAAGAGCAGTACTGAAGTGAATACTAAAGATTTAGATTTGGTAGCCGAATTAAT
>NZ_JAWRYK010000389.1:0-265 GCF_046534635.1 Leifsonia sp. SIMBA_070
TTCAGCCTATATTAGATGCCTTCGAGGAGAAGCAATTACCTCTTTATTCTTATGAAGCGGGCTCGTATGGTCCTCATGCGGCACATCGATTGTTGCAACAGGACGGATTTAAGTGGTGGCTAGATAAAGAATCTCCAGAAGCATCAAAAGTAACTCCACAAGCTTAATCTAAGAAAATGATTTATTAGGAGGAAATACAAATGAAACAAGATATTCATACGTTAGCGGTAAATACAATTCGAACTCTATCAATAGATATGATTAA
>NZ_JAWRYK010000390.1:0-265 GCF_046534635.1 Leifsonia sp. SIMBA_070
GGTGCGGGCACGGCTGCTCTGGTGTACCGCGCGTCGGCGGTGCGCGACGGGCAGGACGAGCCCTTCACGGCACTCATGTCCAGCGTTTACTGCTCGGTTCAGGGCCGCACCCGGCTGGCGCTCTACCAGCAGACCACCATCACGCATTAGGGCTGGATCACTCCCCCGGGGCTGGCGCCGAAACAGCACATTCTCGGGCCGCGCTGCCGGAAGTTGCCATACCGGCAACAACGCTTGCTCCCGCGCTGCAGCGCCGGAGACGATG
>NZ_JAWRYK010000391.1:0-265 GCF_046534635.1 Leifsonia sp. SIMBA_070
CTGTTCGCGTTCAAGACGCTTGCGTTCTTCTTCCAGTTTCTTGAGACGGCTGGCAACCTCTTGGGCTGAGAGTCTAGACCCCAGATTCTCCAACAACGCTGCGAGCACATTGCGGGGCTGCAGGGAAGACGAGTAGTAAAAGACGCCGTTTTCGATTCGAGATTTGTGGTCCGTGACTATGCGCGACTCGTCGAAGTCATTGCTGAGCACGGTTCGGAGTTCCGAGCACGGTACGGCGAGCATTCCGGCTTTAGCGCCGCTGACG
>NZ_JAWRYK010000392.1:0-265 GCF_046534635.1 Leifsonia sp. SIMBA_070
CTCCAGGACGGGGCGGGCTTCGTCGAAACCATACTTCTGCATTCCGGTGAAGTCCGCATGTCCGGGACGGGGGCGGGTCAGCGGGGCATTGCGTGCGGATTCGGCGAGCAGCGACGGGTCCACCGGGTCCGGCGACATGACCTGCTGCCACTTGGGCCATTCGGTGTTGCCCACCTCGATGGCCACGGGTCCACCCTGGGTGAGTCCGTGCCGGACGCCGCCGAGGATGCGGACTTCGTCCTGTTCGAACTTCATCCTCGCGCCG
>NZ_JAWRYK010000039.1:0-427 GCF_046534635.1 Leifsonia sp. SIMBA_070
GGGAATCATTCGGCGCCGTGCCCCGCAGCCACTTCCTCGCCTTCCCGGACCGGTCCGGGGGCAGTCCCGTCTCCGAACGGACGGCCTCCCAGCTCCTCGCGGTGGTGCTCGCTGAGCCAGTTGCTGACATCCGGGCCCTTGGGCACGATCCCGGTCGGGTTGATGTCCTCGTGAACGATGTAGTAGTGCGCCTTGATCTGTTCAAAGTCGATGGTGTCGCCGAACCCCGGCGTCTGGAAAAGATCCCTGGCGTAACCCCAGAGGTTGGGCATCTCGGTGAGCTTGTTCCGGTTGCATTTGAAATGGCCGTGGTAGACCGGGTCGAACCGGACCAGCGTGGTGAAGAGCCGCACATCGGCCTCCGTGATGGTGTCCCCGATGAGGAAGCGCTGCCGCGACAGCCGGTCCTCCAGCCAGTCCATGGCAG
>NZ_JAWRYK010000393.1:0-265 GCF_046534635.1 Leifsonia sp. SIMBA_070
GGCCACAATTGCTGCAGAGATTCGGGAAGCGGGCCGGAGGATTCGAAAACGACCCAGAGTCCGGCCGCGACATCGAGGGAGTCGAGGCCCTCGGGGGCGGGGATCTCGTGGCGATCGCGTGGTGGTAGTCGAGTTCGGTTCCCTCTGCGCGCGACTCGTCGAAGCCTGTGCAGACGGAGATGATTCCGGGTGGATCCTGGTCGCCGAGTTCGGTGAGGACTGCGTCGAGCGAGTCGGGGATGCTGCGTTCGAACTCGATGATCGC
>NZ_JAWRYK010000394.1:0-265 GCF_046534635.1 Leifsonia sp. SIMBA_070
GTCACCTGCTCGGCGGCGGCCACCGCGTCGGTCCGGGCGCCGGCCAGGGTCGCCAGACCGTCGCGGAGTTCGACCGCCGACGTGTACGCCGACGAGATCGCGCTGTTGGCCGAGGCCGCCGACGTCTGCACCGAGGAACCGAGATCGGTCAGGGAGGTACGCAACCCGGCAACCGACTCGAGATCGGCCGAGAGGGCCCGCGCCGACGTCTGCATCGCCTGCAGACTGTCACGCGTTTCCTTGGACCCCGGAGCCTTCACCGTGT
>NZ_JAWRYK010000395.1:0-265 GCF_046534635.1 Leifsonia sp. SIMBA_070
GCTGCGGCAGACGGTTGCAAATCCATGGGCAAGTCCTCCTGCTTCTCCTGTTTATACCAGTTGTAGAAGACATACGCGAGCACACAACCGTATACGAGCTCCTGTATCAGCTTCATAATAATTCCGCCCAAACGCTGGTCGCTGAACGTGTCGAGACTCGGGAATATTTGCGGAACCGACATGTATGTGGCGTACAAAGGGTCTTCCGCAAAAATGATAAGCGCACAGGCAGGAGTAATCAGTACCCCATTTGCAAAAATGTAGG
>NZ_JAWRYK010000396.1:0-265 GCF_046534635.1 Leifsonia sp. SIMBA_070
GTTGACGTTCCATTCGCTTACAGTTGACGATAAACGATTGGTCCTTGATCGTAATTAATGCTTCGTGATTGGAAAATTCGAATGGTAGATAGGACAAGATGCTATTGAACCCCGGCAAATGAGTAATCGTTTGACCAATAACCCCCTGGGCTTTGCACTCAAACAGTTCAGCAGCTAATCGGTTAATAAACGTAACTTTCCCCTGATCATCGACCGCGAAAATCGGCTCCTGGACCGCCTCAAATATGGAGTGGAGGTGGGCGTG
>NZ_JAWRYK010000397.1:0-265 GCF_046534635.1 Leifsonia sp. SIMBA_070
CTATAAGCTATCCAGACTCTGCAGGAGCAGGACAACTACCATAATCATAATAACTTAAATTAGCATTAGGTTTTAACTTAAAATAAAAAACCTAATGCTAAATGTGCAATATGCTTCCAAAAAATATATTACAGTTTGTTTTAATTTTTGCATTAGCAATGCTTGTTTGCTTGCCTATAATGTATTTGACATTAAAAGGTGTAATTGGGGGAGATTTAGGAACAAATCTTTACTTTGCAAGCATAGTATTATTCTTTGTCGTGTT
>NZ_JAWRYK010000398.1:0-265 GCF_046534635.1 Leifsonia sp. SIMBA_070
GTACTAATCTAAATAATCTTCAGTTAGAGCTTCGAAAATTGAATCGTGAAAACGACACAATAAAGGGTATTCAAATTCATTTAGGAAATAAAATGAATTACCAAGTTTATGTTAGAATCTTAGATATTCTTTTGATTGAGGGAATGCCAAATTATTTGCAATATAATAATGATTTTTTTGTTTTAATGATTCCGAAGCCAAAGCCAGACAAGTCTTTGAAGAAGTTTAAGGTTTTTGTTTGCGGAAGCGGAAGTCTTAACGTTGG
>NZ_JAWRYK010000399.1:0-265 GCF_046534635.1 Leifsonia sp. SIMBA_070
CTTGGCGCATTGCTGGCCGGTGCATCCAGCGATTTCGATGCGGTCGCAACACGGGCCGACGATCCATGCCTGCTGGGCTTTACATCCGGCACCACCGGCTTGCCGAAAGCGACGATCCATTTCCACCGCGACCTGCTGATCGTCTGTGATTGCTATGCACATCATATATTGAACGCGACCGAAGATGACATTTTCATCGGCTCGCCGCCGCTGGCGTTCACGTTCGGTCTTGGCGGGCTGGTCCTGTTTCCCTTCAGGATCGGCG
>NZ_JAWRYK010000040.1:0-426 GCF_046534635.1 Leifsonia sp. SIMBA_070
CTTGGTCTTTGGAGATCCTTAACTGTTCGATATCATCAGCTACCGTTTCTATTAATAGATTTAACTGCTCTTTTACCTTTGGATATTGGGTGATACGCTCTTCTGTTTCCACTACCTCGATGAGCTTCTGGCTATAAGCAATTTCATCCTGTAATACATCAGTAGTGGTTTTGGCCGGGAATTTATTTTTCATCTCTTCATCTATCGAATAGATTACTTTTCTTAATTTTTTAGATTGGTCCATCAATATTTCTTTTGGAGTCTTATGATTGTATCTGGCTTTCGTGTGGGTGGCATCCACAATAATCGTTTTGTTTTTAATGATTTCCTTTTCAATCGCAATCTCAACGGTTTTATGAATGAGCATATCCAAAAGGTTTATGTCTTTTAAACGGAGCTTTCGAAATTTCGTTAAAGAGCTAGGGT
>NZ_JAWRYK010000400.1:0-265 GCF_046534635.1 Leifsonia sp. SIMBA_070
CTCAGATTAAAAACTACGCTGCGGCAGACAAAATTGCAATTACCGATATTGAATATGATACTTACGGAAACCTGCAGAAAAATACAGGGCCGGCAAATCATAAAGCACAGCGAATGACATGGGAATATGTATTTGATACCGAAAACCATCAATACATGACCGAAATAAAAGATGCTTTTGGGTATCAGAATAAGATGGAATACGATTATCGTTTTGGAATACCTTTAAAAACAACCGATCGTAACGACCAAAGTACGATTTATAC
>NZ_JAWRYK010000401.1:0-264 GCF_046534635.1 Leifsonia sp. SIMBA_070
ACGGTGACCGACACCTACACCCTCAACCCCGGCTCGCTGACCGTGACCAAGGCGCTGGCCGGGCCTGCGGCAGGACAGCAGGGCGCGGTGACCCTGCAAGTAACCTGCACCAGCGGCGAAACCACTGTTCTGAGCGAGACCGTTTCACTGCCTGCCGGATCAGCCGCCGGAACCTCGCAGACGTTTACCGGCGTTCCGGCCAACGCCGAGTGCGACGTGACCGAACCGGAGACCGGTGAAACTGCGACTGTCGCCGTCGAAGTT
>NZ_JAWRYK010000402.1:0-264 GCF_046534635.1 Leifsonia sp. SIMBA_070
CTCAGCATGTCTCCGACGGTTCATCCGTCATCGAGGAATGATTCGTCGGAGATATGACGACGCGTGGCGAAAGTGATGGATCGCTGGGCTCGTAGCGCAACAGCTCCGCAGGCTGACAATCGAGTTCGCGGCAGAGTGCCTCGAGGGTGGCGAAACGCACGGCTTTCCCGCGGCCGTTCTTGAGCACGGCAAGATTGGCCGGGGTGATGCCAATGCGCTCCGCGAGTTCACCCACGGCCATCTTGCGACGCGCGAGCATCACGT
>NZ_JAWRYK010000403.1:0-264 GCF_046534635.1 Leifsonia sp. SIMBA_070
GGTAGTCGGGCTGGTCATAGGGGCTTTCCTTGGTGTGATCGGCATAGTTCAGCCCCACACAGATGATCTTCGACGGCCGCGTCAGCGGGGGCAGGAAGCGGATCGACTCTTCCTCGAGGGCGCGTCCCCCGGCGAGCCGCCGATTCGCCTCCTCCAGCGACGCCCCGCCCTCCTTCAACAGCTCCGTCAGATCTCCGGGATAGCCGGCGTCGTTCACCGTCAGGCCACGCAGACCACCTTGTGCCTCGATCGCCAGGCCCTGGC
>NZ_JAWRYK010000404.1:0-264 GCF_046534635.1 Leifsonia sp. SIMBA_070
GCACCCCAGGCCACGTGCATCGTCGGGATGACCGCGAGTGACCAGGCCTTCTCCCGCAGCGACGCGCCGCGCTGGGCCGCCGAGTAAGCGGCGATCACGAGAGCGTAGAGCGCGACGGGGATGAAGACGAGGCCCAGCACCGAGGCGAGGGCGCCCCGGAGCACGCCTCCCATGCGTCCGAGCAGCACCAGCGCCGCCATCGCGAGGGTCACGACGAGCGCAGGCGGTGCGAAGTAGCGGGTCGAGTTCCGGAAACCGTAGCGG
>NZ_JAWRYK010000405.1:0-264 GCF_046534635.1 Leifsonia sp. SIMBA_070
GAACGAACTCCCGAGCAATGGAAGTCTACACGAGTTTATCTTCATCCGTTATTACGGACTTCCCAGTTTGAAGCCGATTCACTCGAGAATCTCAGAAACTTTCGAGGGTTCACGCTCGAGAGCTACATTCGAGTTCCTGGCGTCCCCAAGATGATTCTCGATAGTGTCGCGATCGCCTTACTCCTGCACCTATGCGAGTGCGATCGCTCCGTCGTTGAATTAATGGAATGGTGGCAGAGGACATATCCCGTCGATCTCGCCACG
>NZ_JAWRYK010000406.1:0-264 GCF_046534635.1 Leifsonia sp. SIMBA_070
GGTAGAGGCTGTTCCAGCCGCGGTCGGCCAGCGCTCGCTGCCACCGGTTCCAGATACTTTTCAGGTCCTGCAGCTTCATCGGCAGATGGTTCCATTTTCCGCCGGCACCCTGGTCCAGCCGCATGTGTTCGAAATGGAAGACCATGTCCAGTTCCCCGCGCAGCGGGTCGGTGAAGAGCACCGCCTCGTCAACCGTCACGCCGTCGGTCTCTCCCACCACCAAGTATTCTCCGTCCCGGTAGCTGAACACGGCGCGCATCATTT
>NZ_JAWRYK010000407.1:0-264 GCF_046534635.1 Leifsonia sp. SIMBA_070
TCACAGCCTGCACCTGACCTACTGGACCGACGGCGACACCCGGCGCCGCGGCGAGGCGCTCGCGGCCTTCAAGGAAATCTACCGCGCGCACGGGGCGCTGCCGGAAGGCACCGAACTGCCCGACTACCTGCCGCTGGTCCTGGAATTTGCCGCCAAGGTTGCGCCGGCGGACGGCTACGAACTGCTGCAGCGTTACCGGCCGTCGCTCGAGCTGCTTCGGCTGGCACTGCGCGATGACGGGCTTCCGCACGCCGGCGTGCTGGG
>NZ_JAWRYK010000408.1:0-264 GCF_046534635.1 Leifsonia sp. SIMBA_070
CGTACGAGGTGGAGGTCATCGAACTCGCCGACCTGGCAGATGAACTGTTCCAGTGGGGCTCGGAAAAGGTCACCGCAGCAAAGACTTCGGTCGCGGCCAGTGACCTGGTCATTTTCGCCACACCCACCTACAAGGCCTCCTACACCGGACTGCTGAAGGCGTTTCTCGACCAATACGGCACGGACGGCCTCAAAGGTGTGGTCGCGATACCGGTGTTCACCGGCGGTGATCTGACGCATTCGCTGGCACCCCAGACGACACTGG
>NZ_JAWRYK010000409.1:0-264 GCF_046534635.1 Leifsonia sp. SIMBA_070
GGCTCGAGGTCCATGTACTCGTACGCGCGCTGAGCCGCCTGACGCTCCCCCTCGTCGGCGAAGCTGTCGAGAGTCGGCACGGTCTGCGACAGCGAGACGCCCTGTCCGGGGTTGGTGCCCCACGTGACGAAGGGCTCGAGCTCGTTCGCGTCGATGAACACCTCGGCGTCGAACGTCGCGCCCTCGTCGGTCGGCAGCGTCTTCCAGTAGGCTACCGCGTCGTCCCAGTCCTGCCCCGTCGGCGCGTGGTCTCGGCCCTTGACG
>NZ_JAWRYK010000410.1:0-264 GCF_046534635.1 Leifsonia sp. SIMBA_070
GCTATCTCAGGCTCAACTCGCTGATCGTCACCCTCGGCATGCTCTCCGCCATCCAGGGCGTGACGCTGATCTACACCAACGGCCAGAACGTCGACATCGTCAACCAGGAGGACACCTGGTTCGCCTTCTTCGGGCGCGGCTACCTGTTCGGCATCGCCGTGCCGGTGATCATCTTCCTGGGCCTGGCGGTGATCTTCGAGATCGTCATGCGAAGAACGACCTACGGCCGATCGATCTTCGCGCTCGGCGGCAACCCGCGTGCGG
>NZ_JAWRYK010000411.1:0-264 GCF_046534635.1 Leifsonia sp. SIMBA_070
CTCCCTACCCCGCAACGGGCGACCCGTACTTCTCCCCGCTCAAGGTCCTCGAGTACCTGGCGGCGGGAGCGGTCGTGGTCGCCTCCCGCGTCGGCCAGCTGCCGGAGCTCATCGACCACGGCCGGACCGGGGTGCTCGTCGCGCCCTCCGACACCGACGCGCTCGCGTCGGCGCTGTTCCTGCTGGCCGAGGATCCGGCGCTGCGGCGCGAGCTCGCGGAGGCCGGCCGCGACGAGATCGAGCGCACGCGCACCTGGCGTCACG
>NZ_JAWRYK010000412.1:0-264 GCF_046534635.1 Leifsonia sp. SIMBA_070
CCGGCATTCAAGCCGAGGAAATTCTCGTCGACATCCATGAAGATGGCGTCCAGAAGTACCAGTTCTATCTGTTGGCGGCCGGGGTAGAGGGAGATCCATCAAAACCGCACACCGCCATTCAATTGTTGTTCGGCGCGGAACCTGACGCGGTGAATTCCGCCTCCGTGACGACGTCACCAGTGAACGAGGAACAGGCCGTCCAGGCGTGGGATACGGTCCTGAACAGCTTCCGCTATCGTGGTGCCGCGAAGTAAGGAGGACATG
>NZ_JAWRYK010000413.1:0-264 GCF_046534635.1 Leifsonia sp. SIMBA_070
CTTCATATCCGCCTCGATGGTGTCCAGCAGTCCCGGCAGATCCAATCCGTCCGAATCCTTTACCACCCGTTCGCTGGTCAGCGCCCAGCCGGCACTGGCGACGACGGGATCCGGGTCATCGAACCACGCACCACGCAGCGCCTCGGCATGCGGACTCTTTTTCACCACATAGCTGATAAGCCAGTCATGCACCTTGGGAACGCGTGCCTCCCGCAGCATTGCATCCAACTCGCTGAGCTCAAATGATCTGGGCCGGCAGACCAG
>NZ_JAWRYK010000414.1:0-264 GCF_046534635.1 Leifsonia sp. SIMBA_070
TTAGTAAATACTAAAATTAAACAAAATTCAAAAATATATGAAACATAAACCTAACCAACTGATTTGATCGTATCTTTTGGTATAACAATAAAAAGCGGATCCCCAAAAATCTTGGGTCCGCTTTTTTCATTTTTGAAACTACTATGTCAGTAGCTGATGACCGTAAAAGTACTTACTCCCCTTCTCCCATTTTTTCGTAGCCAGCTGATCGACATAGCTGATAAAGCTTTTATAATTGCTTGCGCCAATGATCGTGTCGTATTC
>NZ_JAWRYK010000415.1:0-264 GCF_046534635.1 Leifsonia sp. SIMBA_070
GTCAACGAGCGCTGGCTCGGTGGCCTCCTCACCAACTTCCAGACGGTGTCGAAGCGCCTCGCCCGCATGAAGGAGCTCGAGGAGCTCGACTTCGAGAACCCCGCCGAGTCGGGCTTCACCAAGAAGGAACTCCTTCTCAAGAAGCGCGAGCTCGACAAGCTGCACAAGTCGCTCGGCGGTATCCGCAACCTCACGAAGGCCCCCTCGGCCCTCTGGGTCGTCGACGCCAAGCGTGAGCACCTCGCCATCGACGAGGCCCGCAAG
>NZ_JAWRYK010000416.1:0-264 GCF_046534635.1 Leifsonia sp. SIMBA_070
GTGGCGTACCTGTTGGTCCTGCACCTGGATAGCCGCAGCGCCAAGGTGATGACCGTGCTTGGAGCAGCCGTTTTTGCAGCCGCCATGGGCATGAGCCGGGTTTACTTGGGGCACCACTGGTTCACCGATGTCCTGGTGGCCTGGACCCTCGGGCTGGCCTGGCTGGCGGTGGTGATTACCGCGCACCGACTGCTGCATTCCCGGCGGCTGGCCGGAAGGACCGCAGTGGCGGGCAATACCGCGGAGCGTGGCCGGCCGCGCTAG
>NZ_JAWRYK010000417.1:0-264 GCF_046534635.1 Leifsonia sp. SIMBA_070
ACCCCATTACTTAAGAGTCCTCCATTGCTTTTAATTGCATGACCCTTTTAAAAGTCATTCATTTACTTCGCCACATCTTACATTATTGTGGTCACCCAATGTGGTTTAGGGGCATTATAAAATCCATAACACGTATTCGTTATACAATTTCTATATATTCTACCGAGTTTCTTCTTCTTATATAAGAGATTCTCAAATTGATCCCCCTCTATAAAAACAGATTATTCATTCTATTTTACGTTTGCTCAGAACTTATCTTACCTT
>NZ_JAWRYK010000418.1:0-264 GCF_046534635.1 Leifsonia sp. SIMBA_070
GTTTACATATGTCCAGTAGCAATCCAATAGTATCCATTATCTTTCCGGTAAAAAATGAAGGTATTAACGTAAAAAATACGTTAGATTCTTTAGTAAAAGTAAAAACAGACTTTAGTTATGAAGTTATAATTGTTGATGATGCTTCTGAAGACGCATGTTGTGAGTTTTTGTCTTCCCATGAGTACCCAATCACGATTACACTAGTGAAAACGGACGGTTTAGGTGCTGCAAATGCACGAAATGTTGGTTCCAAAAAGGCTAACG
>NZ_JAWRYK010000419.1:0-264 GCF_046534635.1 Leifsonia sp. SIMBA_070
TCCTCGGCATCGGCTCGATCGCCAAAGCAGCAACGGTGGGCAAGGTCGGCGGGCTGGCCCTTGGCTACTTCATCCTCATGTCCACCTTCGCGCTGGCCATCGGCCTCGTTGTCGGAAACCTGATCCACCCGGGAGAGGGCCTGAACATTGCCGCCGGCGCCGGAGACGCTCCGAAGGTAGCCGAGGACGCTGAGGGCATGGCAGGCTTCCTCCTCAGCATCATCCCCACCACGCTGCTGGCCTCGCTGACGGGCGAGAGCATCC
>NZ_JAWRYK010000420.1:0-264 GCF_046534635.1 Leifsonia sp. SIMBA_070
GGTTGCCGTTCTCCTGCGGCATGAGGTAAGGCGTCTGCATGTCGTCGATGGTTCTATGCCATACACCGAAGCGTGTAGCCGAGTGACTATCGCTGTATGCCTGAGTCATGGGGTCCTCCTGAGTGGGGCGGTTCCCCCTCAGATAAGCAATGAAATGAATCCCCGGTCAAATACCATTTCCGTCGCGGATTAATAGCGTTTTGCTCGCAATTTATTCGAAACAAAACGGCAATCTGCGACCCATATCCTTCCCGAATGGAACTC
>NZ_JAWRYK010000041.1:0-422 GCF_046534635.1 Leifsonia sp. SIMBA_070
GTCGTCGTCGTTCCCGACGTGCCCAAGACCCGCTCCGGAAAGATCATGCGCCGGCTCCTGACGCAGCTGTTCGAGGGCACGGCCCTTGGCGACACCACCAGTCTGCAGAATGAACCCTGCATACCCGACATCGCACGCATCTGTGCTGCCCGGCACGGAGCCGAACAATGAACGCGGGCCAGTGTCACCCGGTCCATCACCACGACGCCGCCCATCAGGCTGTGGACCCGCATGAACTCGGTGGGCGAGACCTCCAGGTACGTGGCGTCCGCCTTGGCGGGCAGCAGGTCAGCGTGCAGCCCGTCCTGCAGCTCCTGGAAAAGCTGGTTGGCTTCCACCTGCGGCAGCGGATCGGTGGCCGTGATCTTATGCGTGGCGGCGGCCAGCCTGTAGCCCGTTTCAATGACAACGACGTATTCATC
>NZ_JAWRYK010000421.1:0-263 GCF_046534635.1 Leifsonia sp. SIMBA_070
TGCGAGACGCACACGACCACCGACGCGTCCGAGATCACGCGCCGGGGGACGGCATCGGCGGCATCGGCGTGCACCAGCTCGCGGTGCTCAGCCTGTTCCCGCGGCAGCGGGGCGTTGACCTCGAGCACCGAGGGCACCCCCGCCTCGCGAGCGAAGCCCGTGCCGGCCGTCGCGAAGAGCGCGTACCGCTCGTAGACCAGGTCGAAGGGCGCGGCCGCGTGCGTCGCTTCCAGCGCGAGCGCCGTCTCCGGCTCGAGCTGCAT
>NZ_JAWRYK010000422.1:0-263 GCF_046534635.1 Leifsonia sp. SIMBA_070
CGTTTCAAGAGTATCACCATAGACAAAAGGCTCCCCTCTTCAATTCAAAGGGAGCATTTTTATCATGAGCTATGCCATATCCTTCGTCATGCTGGCCGACAAATTATTATGCCTGCGGCATTTCGTGAGCTACAGGAATGGGATGCAACCAATTTCACGAGGTATGCTGCATTGCCCATACATATGCTTTCTAGTATTGAATTTAGTCATCCAGGTATCATTGACTATCTATCTTCGCAGTTTGGTGTAACTCCTGAATTATG
>NZ_JAWRYK010000042.1:0-422 GCF_046534635.1 Leifsonia sp. SIMBA_070
GTCTTCGGCGGCGCGAGCAGACCGGTGGCGTTCATGACCAGCAGGTCACCCACCTTGCAGCTGACCTCGATGATGTCGCGGCCGGCGTCCATGCCCACCCGGTCGACCCGGATCGTCACCTCGTCGCCGGGACGGACCATGCCCAAGAAGCGTGCGGTCCAGCCCTGCAGCGCCCGCGGCACCGGGATCGGGTTCTTGGAATCGGTGGCCGTTGCCACGTGCTGTGCGGCCGCCGAGAGCCACATGCCGTGCACGATCGGGCTACCGAGTCCGGCCATCTTCGCGGCCGAGTCGTTGACGTGGATCGGGTTGTGGTCACCCGAGACCAGCGCGAACCCGTGCATCCGCGACGGGGTGGCGACCTTGGCCTCCCGCAACTTCTTCCGGGTGGCGTCACCGGCCTTGGCGCTCAGGGCACCGCC
>NZ_JAWRYK010000423.1:0-263 GCF_046534635.1 Leifsonia sp. SIMBA_070
GGTGCCGCGCCAATTCGCATATGCTTACTGACAAAAGCTGTAGGCTTGCCGAGGGAACGGGCGATTTCTTCCCCGGTCATATTGAATTCACCTTTCAGCTTTTCAAAGGCCAGCGCAGTCGCCAAAGGTTTAAGGCCTGACTGCTGCAGGTTTTCGATCAGCTGCCCCATGATGCGCTGCTTTTCATCTTTGGGCGGCCGGCCAACATAGATATCAATAAATTCATCACCGCGCTTTTTCATTGATCGGATACGGGTGGCACC
>NZ_JAWRYK010000424.1:0-263 GCF_046534635.1 Leifsonia sp. SIMBA_070
GATCAGTTCCGGTACACCCCGCATGTAGTCGGTCGCGGCAACAAACGGTCCCTCATCGTCGCACAGGACCTCCGTGGCGAAGGGCTGCGGATGGCCGGCGGCAGGTTCACGCAACGCCGCCTTCTCGTACTCGACCCCGTCCCGGGCGAGTTCGCCCCACGACGTCACCGAGTAGATGTTCGCCCCGACGTTCCACTCGTCGGCCAGCAGTTGCTGTGCCTTCAGCGCGCTCGGCATCGTGATTCCCGAGACGAGGATGTTGG
>NZ_JAWRYK010000425.1:0-263 GCF_046534635.1 Leifsonia sp. SIMBA_070
GGATCCGGCCGACCGGACTGGTTCTTCGACCCCGCGCGCTACGGCGGCATCCTGTGCGACATCGGCAGCCACAACTTCGAGCAGATGCTGCACTACACGGGCGCGACCGACGGCGAGATCGTCAGCGCGACCGTGGCGAACTACGCCCACCCGGATACGCCCGGACTGCAGGACTTCGGCGATGCGCACGTCGTGCTCGACAACGGCACGACGGGCTACGTTCGCGACGACTGGTTCACGCCCGAGGGCCTCGGCGTCTTCGG
>NZ_JAWRYK010000043.1:0-421 GCF_046534635.1 Leifsonia sp. SIMBA_070
CTGTAACATCGAATGTACCGAATCCGCCATCAATAATTAGAATACGATCTTCTTTTTTGATGATGTCCTTCTTAACTAGATAGTATTGCGTTCCGACTGGCTGCGGGATTACTAAACACTGTTTCACTTTAATAGTGATTAATTCGCCATTAACTTTAACAGCAGTTTCTTCCATAGCTACTTTTTGCAATGACTCACGTTGATTACCAAAGTGAGATACAGGAAGACCAGTAACGAGTAATGGAATCGTAACGTTCTTTTTGAAGTCTTTCGCAATAAATCCGAATAGTTGTTTCTTAAACGTTGGGTCTTCATAACGCTTCGCTTTATTCTCTCCAAGAGCACGAACAAGTGGAAGTTTAGATTTTCTTGCTTCTTCTCCTATGTAGTAAGTAGAGTCAGTGTTTGTTAGTTCGATCTT
>NZ_JAWRYK010000426.1:0-263 GCF_046534635.1 Leifsonia sp. SIMBA_070
CACCTTTAGCAAAATTCAGGCATTTGTTCCAATTATCAATAACATTCTCGGCGCCTGTATTAACTTCATTTTCATAATAACTAATACGAGGATCATTAAATCCATTAACAATCTCGAATATACCATCAGGAGAGCAGTCGTTAACTACTATTAACTCAAAATCTGTAAATGTTTGCGACAATATGCTATTTATACATTCACTAAGATAGCGTCCTTTAAACGCAGGAATTCCAATTGAATATTTCATTTTACATTTATTTTAT
>NZ_JAWRYK010000427.1:0-263 GCF_046534635.1 Leifsonia sp. SIMBA_070
CGAGGTGCCCGTCGACCGGCAGGTACGGGTCCGGGCACCAGGTGGTGTCGTCGAACTTGTACTCGAGCTTGAAGAAGTTGCTGCAGGCGGCCGCGAAGTGCAGGTTGTGCGCGGTCGCGAGCGGCCCCATGGGGTTGTGCGGGGCGACCATCACGTTGTGCGTCTCGGCGAGCGTGGCGATGCGCCGCATCTGCGAGATGCCGCCGACGACGGCGATGTCGGGCTGGGCGATGTCGACACCGCCCGCCGTCAGCAGCGCGAGG
>NZ_JAWRYK010000428.1:0-263 GCF_046534635.1 Leifsonia sp. SIMBA_070
TGGGCAGGCTCGCTACCGACCCGCACGATCAAGCCGAACAGGACCAAGAGCATGGCTGACCACCACGAACATCACCACCGCCCCACTGAGGCCAGGGCCAACCACGACTCCCTGTCAGGAATGCCTCACGGCCACACCGCCGGTATGGACCATGCGCATAGGGCGACCGCACGGCCGAACCCGGACCAGCACACCGGGTACAGCAGCCATACCGGCCACGCGGGCCATGGTGATCATGTCGGTCAGTTTCGGCGCTTGTTCTG
>NZ_JAWRYK010000429.1:0-262 GCF_046534635.1 Leifsonia sp. SIMBA_070
CGAATGAATAACGGTTTGGTTGATGCGAGTGATTTTGATGACGAGCGTAATGGCTGGCCTGTTGAACAAGTCTGGAAAGAAATGCATAAACTTTTGCCATTCTCACCGGATTCAGTCGTCACTCATGGTGATTTCTCACTTGATAACCTTATTTTTGACGAGGGGAAATTAATAGGTTGTATTGATGTTGGACGAGTCGGAATCGCAGACCGATACCAGGATCTTGCCATCCTATGGAACTGCCTCGGTGAGTTTTCTCCTT
>NZ_JAWRYK010000430.1:0-262 GCF_046534635.1 Leifsonia sp. SIMBA_070
GCCCTGGCCGATACCGCGGCCGAGCGAGCTCATCATCGTGAGCATGTCGAAGTCGCCCGTCGCGATCTTGTCGAACACCTTCGTCGCGACGCCCGCGAAGAACGCGTCGGCCATCTGCTGCGACTCGTAGTCGCCCCAGCGCGAGTACACGTCGCTCAGCAGCAGCTGCACGGCGTTGGCGCTTGTCAGCGTGTCACCGGTCTCTTCGATCGTGATGGGCCCGGTCGCGTCGAGGATGTAGCTGAGCGCGATCGGGTCGATC
>NZ_JAWRYK010000431.1:0-262 GCF_046534635.1 Leifsonia sp. SIMBA_070
GGCGGAACACGTGAAATTCCGTCGGAATCTGGGAGGACCATCTCCCAAGGCTAAATACTCCCTAGTGATCGATAGTGAACCAGTACCGTGAGGGAAAGGTGAAAAGCACCCCGGAAGGGGAGTGAAAGAGATCCTGAAACCGTGTGCCTACAAATAGTCAGAGCCCGTTAATGGGTGATGGCGTGCCTTTTGTAGAATGAACCGGCGAGTTACGATCCCATGCAAGGTTAAGCTGATAAGGCGGAGCCGTAGCGAAAGCGAG
>NZ_JAWRYK010000432.1:0-262 GCF_046534635.1 Leifsonia sp. SIMBA_070
GGTGAGGGCAGAAGCCCCGTCACCGTGGGATTCCTCGGCATCCTGATCTTGTTGATGGTGGCCTCGTCCGCCTTCTTCCTCAACTCGTTGCCACTCCTGGGGGCAGGTGTCACCTACGGTGCCAACTTCTCCGAGGCGGCCGGTCTCAAACCCGGTGCCGAGGTGCGGGTCGCCGGCGTCAAGGTCGGTGAGGTGCGTGCCGTCGAACTCGACGGCGACAAGGTCCGGGTCGACATGCGGGTGAACAACGCCTGGATCGGTG
>NZ_JAWRYK010000433.1:0-262 GCF_046534635.1 Leifsonia sp. SIMBA_070
GGATCCGCCATGTGGTCCCTGGCCGCACCGATTTTCGTGCCGATGCTCATGCTCCTGGACATAGAACCGGCAACCACGCAGGCGATGTACCGCATTGCCGATTCCGTCACCAACTGCGTCACTCCGATGAGCCCCTACTTTGTGATGGCCCTCGGCTTTGTCCAGAAGTACCGCCGCTCGGCAGGCATCGGAACCCTGGCGTCCTTCACCATTCCGCTGGCCATGGTCATCTGGGTGGTCTGGATCGCCTTCTTCATGATCT
>NZ_JAWRYK010000434.1:0-262 GCF_046534635.1 Leifsonia sp. SIMBA_070
GGTCGATTCGGACACCAAAGTCTAGCCAGAGGCTGCGGAGCATCTACAGCAGCTAACACTTGCCGTGCTCCGCATCGCAGGTTTGAATTTCCTGCCCTTACCTAATCCAGCGGCGGATGCCCCTGTCCCGGAGAGGGCCCCGGTCGGCGCCTTCGTATGGGTTGTCCACACGATTGATGACCATATTTCTTTGACCAGACAAGGGGGGTCCGGCCGTGACTCTGCAAGAAGCACATTTCCATTTGCCGGAGACTGCCGTTAG
>NZ_JAWRYK010000435.1:0-262 GCF_046534635.1 Leifsonia sp. SIMBA_070
CTACTTTTCCTTCTTTAAGATTAGTAGATCCACATTTATCACATGCTGAATTTTGCATATTGTAAACCTCCTTTTCTATAATATTATCATGATTTTAATAAGGGGATCGTTTTTAAAAATTTTATTGTATTGAAAAATAATTTAAGATACCTCTATCCCGACAAAATACAGCAAAGACAGTACGAGCTTCGTCGATTGATTATTAAAGGTATTAGTCCTCATTTATTGAATTTTTCTTATAGGAGGTGGCGTAGCGCTATGG
>NZ_JAWRYK010000436.1:0-262 GCF_046534635.1 Leifsonia sp. SIMBA_070
GCTGAAAACCGGTGATGGCACCAGGGATTCGGACATGGGTCCGCTGGTCACCGCCGCACATCGCGACAAGGTTCGCGGCTACGTCGACGCCGGGGAGTCGGAGGGCGCGACGGTCGTGGTGGACGGGCGCACCATCACCGAGAACCCGGAGCGACCTGCCGATGGGTTCTGGCTCGGGCCGACGCTGCTCGACCATGTCACGCCCGACATGAGCGTGTACACCGATGAGATCTTCGGGCCGGTTCTCTCGGTGGTTCGGGTC
>NZ_JAWRYK010000437.1:0-262 GCF_046534635.1 Leifsonia sp. SIMBA_070
GTGCAATCTGCAGGGCCCCGCGGATATCCTCCACCGTCCGGGGCTCAAAAACGGCCTTCGGCACCCGCCGGAAAATGGACGCGTCGGACACGTAGGCACCCAGGGTTGCCCCGTCCGTGCGCAGGCGGCTTCTGACATCGGTGCTCAACTGCATGGGGTCTCCCTCGTCCGGTGATCTGGGTAACATGTTACTCGCACCTGGCCCTTTGGCTAGGCATCGTGACGGGAAGACCGTCCGCGGGCGGCTTCGACCACTGCTTCC
>NZ_JAWRYK010000044.1:0-417 GCF_046534635.1 Leifsonia sp. SIMBA_070
CGCCGGACATCAGCGCTATCTCTGCTCTCACTGCCGTAAAACATGGCAACTGCAGTTCACTTACACCGCTTCTCAACCCGGTACGCACCAGAAAATCATTGATATGGCCATGAATGGCGTTGGATGCCGGGCAACTGCCCGCATTATGGGCGTTGGCCTCAACACGATTTTACGTCACTTAAAAAACTCAGGCCGCAGTCGGTAACCTCGCGCATACAGCCGGGCAGTGACGTCATCGTCTGCGCGGAAATGGACGAACAGTGGGGCTATGTCGGGGCTAAATCGCGCCAGCGCTGGCTGTTTTACGCGTATGACAGTCTCCGGAAGACGGTTGTTGCGCACGTATTCGGTGAACGCACTATGGCGACGCTGGGGCGTCTTATGAGCCTGATGTCACCCTTTGACGTGGTGATATGG
>NZ_JAWRYK010000438.1:0-262 GCF_046534635.1 Leifsonia sp. SIMBA_070
GTCGACCGGCATCGCCTTGCCCTGCATCGACTGGACCTCGCGGCCACGGGTCATCTTCAGTCCCACCAGGCCGCACGCGGCGGCGGGGATCCGGATCGAGCCACCTCCGTCGTTGGCGTGCCCGATGGGAACCACTCCGGCGGCCACCATCGCGGCCGAACCGCCGGACGATGCACCCGACGAGTACCCGGTGTGCCAGGGGTTCCGGGTGGGCGGCAGGTCAACGAATTCGGTGGTGGCGTTGAAACCGAACTCGGGCAGG
>NZ_JAWRYK010000439.1:0-262 GCF_046534635.1 Leifsonia sp. SIMBA_070
CGGATTGAACCGTGAGCAGGTCCCGGTTTCCCACGGCGTCCAAGAGCATGGACCCCAACCCGGGAATCACGAAGACCCGTTCGATCACCACGGCGCCGATGATGAGGGCCGCGAGTTGGACGCTGGCCACTGTGAGGACGGGAATCGCCGCATTGCGCAGCCCGTGCTTCACGAGGGCTTCGAGCTTTCCGAGCCCCTTGGCCCGGGCGGTGCGGAGGTAATCCTCGCTCATGATTTCCAGGACCGCCGAGCGGACGTACCT
>NZ_JAWRYK010000440.1:0-262 GCF_046534635.1 Leifsonia sp. SIMBA_070
GGTATGACGAAGGCGCCAGCTTCAAGCAGCTGTACCGCAACGTGGACATCCTCCTCATTGACGACATTCAGTTCCTCGCCAACAAGGACGCCACCCAGGAAGAGTTCTTCCACACCTTCAATGCCCTGCACAACCACAATAAGCAGGTGGTCATCACCTCCGACCTGCCGCCCAAACAGCTTTCGGGGTTTGAGGAACGCATGCGCTCCCGCTTCGAATGGGGCCTGTTGACCGATGTGCAGCCGCCGGAACTCGAAACCCG
>NZ_JAWRYK010000045.1:0-417 GCF_046534635.1 Leifsonia sp. SIMBA_070
GTGCGGCGCACCACGGCGAAACCTGCGCGTTTAAGCTCCTGGGTGGCTCTCTGTGGGGGCATCATATCCCCGGATGAGGCTAAGGCCAGTGAACCCTGTGTGATGGCCTGAGCGGCCTCCTGCTTCGTTTCCGGCAGCGCGGACGGCGTAACCAGCGCCCGCCGGTTCTCCGGCGCGTTCGGGTCGTGCAGCCCCAGTCTGCCGTTCACTATGGTCTGCCAGGCATCAATGCGCGGACGGTCGGCGCGGTCGTAATACGGCTGTAGCCGTCTGCCGGTCAGCAGCTCCGTGTTCGGGATCAGGAAATTCAGCTCCAGTCGCCCCTTATCCTGGTGCTCAACCCACAGCACGCTGTACTGGTCTTTATCGAGTCCGGGCATCAGAACCCGCTCAAAGCTCGCCATCAGCTTTTCGCGC
>NZ_JAWRYK010000441.1:0-262 GCF_046534635.1 Leifsonia sp. SIMBA_070
GCCTGGCTGATTGATTCGCCAGCGAGCATCCGATTTTTCATTTCAGCTGCTTGGCGCTCAAGTACCTCAGCCTGTATTCCAGATTCGCTACGCTCTTTAAAGACCCTGCCGACAAAACCACCGAAACAGTTGGTCGGATTTAAGGGCGAATGGAGGGATCTGTTGAGATCGATTTCTACGCTGTCATCATCGACTGTCGGCTCACTCAGAAAATACGCAAGCTCTTCACCAGTGATATATGTGTGAAGAACTCCTTTCCAGT
>NZ_JAWRYK010000442.1:0-262 GCF_046534635.1 Leifsonia sp. SIMBA_070
GGGCTTCCTCATCGACGGATCTGACGGCGCGATCACGGCGGGCACGATCGTCGCGTTCACCACGGTCCAGGCGCGCGTGTCGATGCCTCTCGTGAGTCTCATGCGCGTCGCGCTCGAGATCCAGACCTCGCAGGCGCTGTTCGCGCGCATCTTCGAGTACCTCGACCTGAAGCCTGCGATCGTCGACCGGCCGCAGGCCATCGCGGCGTCGGCGGCGCCGGGGCCGCACGGACGGATCGAGTTCCGCGATGTGCGCTTCCGC
>NZ_JAWRYK010000443.1:0-262 GCF_046534635.1 Leifsonia sp. SIMBA_070
TCGATTAAATACAGTAAAATAAGTATGTTCGAAGTTTTTATTTACCTCAATCCATCTAAAAAAACATGGATTTTATATGGACAAGCTTTTTTCGAGAGGTAGAAAAAGCCTTATTAAGGAAGAAATTTATCGGTATCTTGTCAAAACAATCAACCTCTCATGAAAACAATGCACCTCCTCTTCCTACTGATTTTTTTTTGTCCGATTTTTTCATTTTCCCAACTTCAAGGGCAAAATCGAATAGATAGCCTTAGCCTAGCAC
>NZ_JAWRYK010000444.1:0-262 GCF_046534635.1 Leifsonia sp. SIMBA_070
TTTATTCTTACCATTCGGATTATTCTGATTTTTTCAAGAGGGAAGAGAGGTTGGGGAAATTGAAATGAAGTGCGATTAAACTTGTAAAGAAGTGGATATCTGTACAGAGATAAGATGCCATTTATGTTATTCAACAATTGGCTCATCTTATGTCGAACCTAAAACAAGCATACCCCCTTCCTAAATTAGAACGGGGGTATGCTTGTTTTAGGTTTTACAATGAAATAACTTTATTGTCTTTTTACAGTTTCTTCTTTATAAG
>NZ_JAWRYK010000445.1:0-262 GCF_046534635.1 Leifsonia sp. SIMBA_070
GTTCAGCATCATGGTGTCCACCCGCAGCGACCGGGTGATGTGCCCCATGAACAGCAGCAGCACCACCCCGCTGGTAATGCCCAGCACGTAGACCAGGCCCACCACCAGCACCGGCACCGGACGGTCCGGATCCATCCCGTGCAGGCCCGTAATGCTGACCATGAAGGTGCCCATCAGGACCGCCAGCACCATCTGGGTGCGCACGTCGCGGGCAAATTCGCGCAGCAGCCGGGGCGAAAACTGCTGCGAGGCCAGTTGCAGG
>NZ_JAWRYK010000446.1:0-262 GCF_046534635.1 Leifsonia sp. SIMBA_070
AGTCGCGCGCATCGCTCGTCGCCTCGCCGTCGAGCAGGTCCTGCTCGCGCATCGACAGCAGGTTCGGCGTCTTCTCGAGCGCTCCACGCCACCACTTCTCGAAGCTGCGTACGTCGAACACGTCGGCGGGGACGCGCGCCTCGTAGAACGCGTAGACGGCCTCGTCGCCGGCGAGGATGTCACGACGGCGCTCGCGCTCTTCGAGCTTCTCGAGCTTGCGGCGCAGCTCGGCGTTGACGCGCAGAAAGCGCGTGACCGGCTT
>NZ_JAWRYK010000447.1:0-262 GCF_046534635.1 Leifsonia sp. SIMBA_070
GTCGCGAAGGTTCTGCGCGTGCGCGTGGCCCTGCGAGCCGTAGCCCACGATCGCAACCTTCTTGGACTGGATGATCGACAGGTCTGCGTCCTGGTCGTAGAGGATCTCTGCCACTGTGTTGCTCCTTGTTTGAGTGGTTTGGTGGTGTCTGTTGTCGTCGATCAGCGCAACGCGCGCTCGGAGATCGACTTCGGTCCGCGGCCCAGGGCGAGAAGGCCCGACTGCGAAATTTCCTTGATACCGAACGGCGCGATCGCCCTCT
>NZ_JAWRYK010000448.1:0-261 GCF_046534635.1 Leifsonia sp. SIMBA_070
GGAGTGCCGTGGGTGTCCGCGGACGATGGCGCGGGCCTCGCCGAGCGTCTGCGCGAGGTGGGGATCCTCTCTTAGGCGCCTGGCTCGGATGGTGTCGGGGAACTATGGAAGGCTGGTGCGGTGCCAGCTCTCCCCGCGCTTGTTGTTCCCATTGGCGATAATCTCATCGCGAGCGAGGTGCGCCCCAGCGACGCGGAGACAATCGTCGAGGCGTGCACCGATGAGATAACGCGTCGGTGGCTCCCGCTACCGGATCCCTAT
>NZ_JAWRYK010000449.1:0-261 GCF_046534635.1 Leifsonia sp. SIMBA_070
CAACTATGACAACACTTAGCAATAGAAAGTTCGATGATTTACGTCTCTTTATTTAACCAGTTTGAAAGGGTGCAAGACATTGAAACTAATAAATCGTTATACATTTTATCTTAGAATATTAGCCCGTACATGGGTTGTTCCTATATTATTCTTAGGTATTCTTATTTACGGATCATTTACATTTTTCGTTTATAGCTCATTAAATGATCCTTACATATTAAGTGCTAATCCTCTCGTTTTAGCTCTCATGATTTGCTATTT
>NZ_JAWRYK010000450.1:0-261 GCF_046534635.1 Leifsonia sp. SIMBA_070
CGGCCTGCATGTTCTCCTTGACGTCACCGGCACCTTCGTGGGCAAGTGCGCCGAGCTCTGCGTCGAGTACCACGCGGCCATGCTCTTCAACCTGAAGATCGTGTCGCAGTCCGACTACGACGCCCACATCCAGAGCCTGAAGGACCAGGGCTACACCCGCCAGCTGGGCTCCGAGTACGACCGCAACCAGAACCTGCCAGGACCGGTCGCCCCCTCGGGCGCCCAGGGCAACGAGTAGGACGCACTGATGACGACGACAGC
>NZ_JAWRYK010000451.1:0-261 GCF_046534635.1 Leifsonia sp. SIMBA_070
CTGGAAGACCTGGTCGTTGGCGAACGGCACCATGCCGGGCTCGTTGTCGACCTGGTAGCCGACGACCGCCGGGTGCTCCGCGTAGCGCGCGATGATCCTGCGGATGATGCGCTCGGCATAGAACAAGAAGGCGGGGTGCGCGTAGTTGATCTCCTGACGCGCGCCCCAGCCCATCTTCTGGCCGGTGCGCAGCTCGACGTTGATCTCCGGCAGCTGCCGGACAAGCCACGGCGGAGCGGCGTAGGTGGGTGTGCCGAGGAT
>NZ_JAWRYK010000452.1:0-261 GCF_046534635.1 Leifsonia sp. SIMBA_070
GGCCGTCGCCGGGCACTTCCGTCTGCCGGTCATGGACCACACCGCCGTCACCTCGATCACACCGGGCGAGGGGACCTTCCGAATCGAGAGCGAACGCGGATCCATCGCCGCCCGCTCGGTCGTCTGGGCGGGCGGCGAGTTCTCGGATCCGCTCGCACCGCGCGTCGCGGGCGCCGCCTTCGCGGATCCCGTCGGGTCCGCCAACGCCTGGGCGCCGCGGGACGGCGACGTCATCGTCATCGGCGGGTACGAATCCGGACT
>NZ_JAWRYK010000453.1:0-261 GCF_046534635.1 Leifsonia sp. SIMBA_070
CTACGCATCAAAAAAAGCCTATGTGATGGCTGATGCCGAATTAAACGTACTGGACTGCCGGGCTCGGGGGATTACCCGTTCTGACGCGCGTCGACAAGCAGCCTTTTTGGATTACTCAATGCGAATCTCAAAGCTCGGTGATCGAAGAGGCATTAGGGTTGACAATGAAGCCAGGATCGATCTAATCAGTAATAGGAAAGTCTCAAGCAAAGTAGTCGGCATGGACGGCAAGCCTAAGGTTGTTGAGCGTGGAATATGCGG
>NZ_JAWRYK010000454.1:0-261 GCF_046534635.1 Leifsonia sp. SIMBA_070
CTGTCACCACTGGCATCCGACATCGACAGGTGCAGTGTCGCAAGGCGGTCCTCACCTGGAACCCCACCGGTGACCACCACGAAGGGTTCGTCGCTCATCGCTGCAACGGCCTGCGCCACCGATCCGAAGTTGTCGAGCACATACTGCGCCCAGGCCGCGATCGACAACGCCGGCTTCGAGAGATCCGGGGTCGGGTACTCCGACTCGGCCAGCCACAGCAGATTGGTCGACAGGCCTGCCTCGTTGAGACCGTCGGTGGTG
>NZ_JAWRYK010000455.1:0-261 GCF_046534635.1 Leifsonia sp. SIMBA_070
GGGAGCGGTCACGAGGATCCTTTCGTCGTGGAAGCATCGCTAGTTTGTCACGAATGAGAACAATTTCGTAGACATTTCGAAAAATATGGTCGAAATGGACTTGACGTTTTCGCTCGCGCCAGCCTAGTGTCAAGGCGAAGACAGCAGGATCGCGGGCCCATGACGTCCGCGGCGACCGTCTCGCACACGGACGTGCGGGTGCAGGAGGATGAATGTCACTGAGGACAGTCACGGCGACGGAGACGGTCACGACCGTCGGCC
>NZ_JAWRYK010000456.1:0-261 GCF_046534635.1 Leifsonia sp. SIMBA_070
GAGCCATTGCCCTTGCACGTCGGGCATGCGCCCTCTCTATTGGCGCTGAAGAGTGCGGGCTTGACGTCGTTCCCCTTCGCGAACGCCTTGCGGACGGGTTCGAGCAGGCCGGTGTAGGTGGCCGGGTTGCTGCGCGAGGAACCCTTGATCGCCCCCTGATCGACGAAGACGACGCCCTCGCGGCCCACAAGCGATGCCGTGAGCGAGCTCTTCCCCGACCCCGCGACGCCCGTGAGGGCGACGAGCACGCCCGTCGGAATG
>NZ_JAWRYK010000457.1:0-261 GCF_046534635.1 Leifsonia sp. SIMBA_070
GTTGTTGTGGCCCCAGTCGGAAGTGTGGCCCCGGGATGGCGAATTCGATTTCCCGGAAGGGGAACTGAGCGGGACTCCCAAGGGCTACCACCACTACGCCGGGGCCGCGGCCTGCCCGGCGTGCCAGGAGGCCGCCACCAACCTGCCGGCGCGGTTCACCGACTGGCACACCTACACGATCGAGTGGAGTCCCGGACGGATCCGGTTCCTGCTCGATGGCGCCGTGGTACTCGACAGTCCTCGGAACGTGGCGGACAAGCC
>NZ_JAWRYK010000458.1:0-261 GCF_046534635.1 Leifsonia sp. SIMBA_070
GCGCCACGCGGACAGACCGCCCTCGTTCGATGCCCCGTCTGTCGATGTTGCTGGTGTAGACGGCGAGGATGGGATGCTCTGGGTGGGTCATTGTCACGGTGTCTGCAATGAACACGTAGGACAGGCTCGAGTCGTAGATCTCACTCAACAGATCCTCAACCGTGATTGAGTTCCAGATTGGTTCGTTGACCAGGATGAGGTTGGCGGTGAAGCCATCCGGCGAGCTCGGGGCCTGGACTGCGGTGGCGACATCAGCCCAGG
>NZ_JAWRYK010000459.1:0-261 GCF_046534635.1 Leifsonia sp. SIMBA_070
GCGTCATTGGCAGGGCCACGTCCATCCTGTGGCCGCTGGAGCGTAGTTCGGATATTGAGCGGCTAGAGTTAGGAGCCGAGTGGAACACGGCGAAGTAAGAGGAAATCACATGGCTCAGAATGTCCCGGACGAGCCCAACCAGAGCGCCGGAACCGGTGCCCACGGCGCGCATTCCGTGAACCCCCGTGCGGCGTCCTCCGGCAAGGGGAACGCGTTCGGACTCCGGCGCAAAGCAGACAAAAAGCACAGCGAAAAGCCCCG
>NZ_JAWRYK010000460.1:0-261 GCF_046534635.1 Leifsonia sp. SIMBA_070
GCTGACTAAAGAACAGCAGCAGGACGTTATTACTCGTACCTTCACTCAATCTATGTAATTAGATTTGACTGAAATCGTACAGTAAAAAGCGTACAATAAAGGCTCCACGAAAGTGGGGCCTTTTTTAGCGCGAGAGCCTTTTTTGTCAGCTATCTATACTTTAAGGTGACTGCCAAAACAGACTCGACGTAGCCTTCGAGCTGCGCACCAACACGGCCTCAGATGGGCCACATCTGGAGAAACACCGCAATGTCAGTTATT
>NZ_JAWRYK010000461.1:0-261 GCF_046534635.1 Leifsonia sp. SIMBA_070
GAGCCGAACAGCACCCACCAGAAAGGGAGACCATCGACGTCGATGGTCTCCCTTTTCGGTGCCTGCATCACCCCGGGCGGGTTGGCTACTTCATGATGAGCACCAACACCACCACGGCCACGATGCCGGTCAGGACCAGCCACTCCCAGGTATCGCCGCGATTCTTCCGGCGGGGATCGTCATGGCGGTCCGCTTCCATGGCGGCGCGCTGGGCTCGAAAGCCGCTCGTCCAGGGCGGTGGGGGTGGAAATGCACTCATCG
>NZ_JAWRYK010000010.1:0-739 GCF_046534635.1 Leifsonia sp. SIMBA_070
GGAAACAAATAAAGTTGTTAAAACCATTAAAAAATTTTTAATAAACTAACTTCCAATAACGAAAATTATGTAAATAAGCTGTCCGTATGGGCAGCTTATTTTGTTTTTTGCTTAGCATAGTCTTATTTTTGCCTTTTTGACGAAAAAGCCCCTCAGGCAAGCCGAGGAGCCATTTAAAATCAAAATCACTTTACCTATATTATCATTTCATCAAAACAAAGCTTCTTCATTTTTTGTTACCTCAATAAGAAATGGTACCACTAACATAACTAAAATAGAGTAGATAATTAATAAAGAAACAGATATTATCGTTGAAATTTGTAGGGCGATCAAAATTACAAATAAGATAGGGAGAAGTGCTACTAAGAGAAATATCCTCTTTTTAGATTTAGGAGTAAAAAATAATTTATGATGGCATTGTGGGCATTGTAAAGGGTCTTTTTTTACAATCATCGTTTGCTTAAATGTCTGTGGCCAAGAAAGTTTATAATTACAATTAATACATTTTGGTAACTTCATTACAGTTCACTTCCTTACAATTATTTACAGAATATTGTAAAGGTATATTTTACAATTTAAAAGATGTAATGTTTGATTTTTCCCCTTGTTTTTGGGTGTGAGTGCTGGCTAGTCGTGTGGGGACTAACCCCCACGAACTTAACGTAACTGAATATAGAAAAAGCTGACTGTTTTGATCGATGGATCTAGGCGGTTCGGCTGGTATAATTGCTAGTTCAAG
>NZ_JAWRYK010000462.1:0-261 GCF_046534635.1 Leifsonia sp. SIMBA_070
GGGCGGGTCATCTCGGTGAAGTAGCGCACCACCTTGGCTCCGGCCGCGTGGAACAGCGCGACATGCGAGGCGTTGTCCTCCTCGGCCATGCAGCGCAGCAGGCCCGCCTCCACGCCCGACTCCGCCAGGCGCTCCCGGGAACGCTGCACCTGCCAGCGCAGCACCGCCGTACCGATGCCGCGGCGGCGCCACTGCGGGTCCACTCCCCCGGAACCGTGGATCTTGTCCGATCCTTCGGTCCGGACAAGGCTGGCGTACGCC
>NZ_JAWRYK010000463.1:0-261 GCF_046534635.1 Leifsonia sp. SIMBA_070
TGAAACAGATTTGAGACGGGAAAACAAATAGCAGCCTACAATGACAATTACACTGCCCAGCAGCTGGATTAGGGTCATGCGCTCGCCGAGCAAGAGAAAGGCGAGAATGGCTGTAAAGACTGGATTGGCGAACCGTCTTCATCGCCTTTCTGAGCTATCATACACCTTCTTCTGCAGACCTACGCGGGCTTAATCCATTTTTCCATGAAAATAAGCTCGTCCGCTGTAAAGCCCAATCGTCCGTAAAATGCTTGTACACCG
>NZ_JAWRYK010000464.1:0-261 GCF_046534635.1 Leifsonia sp. SIMBA_070
GACCCAGATGCGGTGGGTTCGTTCGGCGCGCTTGGATAACCTCAGCATTTCGATCCAGTAATCATCGAGGTCTTCGAGCGATGCCAGCCGGCGCATCGCGGCAACGGTCAGTTCAGACTGCCGGCCGATGACTTCAAGCTGTTCGGAGGCCCGGGCCGAGATGCCGGTGAGCCGGTACAGGGTGACCACCTCCGCAGCGGCATCCAGATTCTCCATTGCCGACATCAGGATGAGGGAAAGGTCATACAGATCCTCGCGGGG
>NZ_JAWRYK010000465.1:0-261 GCF_046534635.1 Leifsonia sp. SIMBA_070
AGTTAAATTTATCTAGTGGAGAAAAAGCTTTACTTAATTTGTACTCTTCAATTTTTAATTTTGTTTTAAGTTCACAAATTAGATCTAACAATTGGAGAAGTTTTATTTTTTTACTAGATTAGGCTGATTTAGGATTTCATCCTGAATGGAATAAAAGATTTGTTAATTCAATTACAAATGTATTTCCTGAAATTTTAAAAGAACTTGAAGGCTTTGATAGCATTCAAATAATTTTTACGACCCATGATCCTTTAACTCTTT
>NZ_JAWRYK010000466.1:0-260 GCF_046534635.1 Leifsonia sp. SIMBA_070
CTTTGAGCGCTGCCTCGAGTTTCGGGATCTGCCGCATCGCACCAAAGCTGTATTCCGCGCCGCCCGAATAGATGTCGTCGAGTTCCGCGGTCACCTGCGCCAGGTAGTCCGGATGTCGCAGCAGCTCGATCAGCGTCCAGGCCGCGGTGCCCGAGGTGGTGTGGTGACCGGCGAACATCATCGAGATGAACATGCCGGTGATCGTGTCGGCGGTGAACCGGAGGTTGCCGTCGTCGTCCTTGATCGAGATCAGCACATCG
>NZ_JAWRYK010000467.1:0-260 GCF_046534635.1 Leifsonia sp. SIMBA_070
GCTTTTCTTACCATGCTCGGAATTATTATTGGTGTTGGATCTGTGATTGCGATGCTGGCCATTGGCGAAGGCTCAAAAGAAAGCATCAAAACACAGATTTCAAGCATGGGTTCGAATATGATTACAATTCGTCCGGGCGCAGGAATGCAGGGCGGTGTGAGAATGGATGTGAGTTCGATGCAGACCTTAACCATCAAAGATTTAGAATCTATTCGAAAAAATGCGGTTTTGGTGGAAAATACATCTCCAGTTGTTAACGG
>NZ_JAWRYK010000468.1:0-260 GCF_046534635.1 Leifsonia sp. SIMBA_070
GACGGTAATTGTTTTGGGCTGTAATCAAAGTCACTTCGTCGTTTTTAAGCTGTGTTTCCAAATTGGCAACATCTAAACCGGCAACAGAACCTGCTTTTAATTTTAAGCTCATCTGATTGAGCTGTTCTTTTGAAGAAGTAATGATATTTTGAGCCGTTTCTATTCCTTCTTTATAATAAAGCGCCTGTAGAAAGGCCTGAGCAACACTTAGTAACGCATTGTTTTTGGCTTCGGCAACGTAAAATTCATTTTGCTTTACT
>NZ_JAWRYK010000469.1:0-260 GCF_046534635.1 Leifsonia sp. SIMBA_070
GCTCCTCGGAAAAATCCATAGTCGCAGGTAAGACAATTCGCGGCTTGCCTACCCCATAAAGAAATGGCGTACTGCTGTAGGGCGATAAATAGACGGGGATTTCTTTTTTCATGCCCAGCTTTTGTTGGCATACCGCCAGCTCGTTCATGATGATCGGGTCATCAGCCTGCTCGCATAACTGGGAAATTCGGCGGTGAAACGCATTGTTTTGAAACGTGATGACTGCAAGAAATATCACGGTTCCTGCTATAAGCATATAG
>NZ_JAWRYK010000470.1:0-260 GCF_046534635.1 Leifsonia sp. SIMBA_070
GGCTGCCGTCGATGCATCACCAGTTCAAGGAGCTCGCCGATGTCGACATCACGGCCGAACCCATGGAGGTGGGCCCGACCTGTCACTACGTGATGGGCGGCATCGAGGTCGATCCGGACACCGGGGCCGCGCGCGTCCCGGGCTTGTTCGCGGCCGGTGAATGCTCGGGCGGTATGCATGGCTCGAATCGCCTGGGTGGCAACTCCCTCTCCGACCTGCTGGTGTTCGGGCGGCGGGCCGGACTCGGCGCCGCATCGTAT
>NZ_JAWRYK010000471.1:0-260 GCF_046534635.1 Leifsonia sp. SIMBA_070
CGGCCATGGGCTCCGGCAGCATCGCCGGGGAGAGCGACGCGACGATCCGGGTGCCCCCGTCGAAGCGCCAATAGTGGCGCCGCGAGAAGCGACCGTCGGTGAAGGGCGCACTGTCCCGGCGCCAATCGATGGCGGCGGTGTGGCGCGTCGTCCCGGTCATGCAGCCTCCGCTCCGTGGGTGTCGCGGCATGCCGGCGGCCCGCCCGGGACACCCCGAAGCGGGCCGCTCTGTCGTCGATTGTCCGGCCCGGCGACTTCTG
>NZ_JAWRYK010000472.1:0-260 GCF_046534635.1 Leifsonia sp. SIMBA_070
CGGGGCAGGAGGGATAATCAAGATGCTTTTCTGGACAGCCACAACATCGAATGGGAAAGGGGTATTACAGCATTCGCAGATCAGGCGGTTATGCACTATTTTTACCGTAATGCTATCGTCACTTAACAAATGGTATACTGAGATATAAACCTAAATACATATGCGAAGAGGTTATACACGGATTAGGCTGCTGAACAGGCGGATGGGCATAAATTTGCTAACCTAATTAGGAGGAAATAAATGTAATGAATGACATACAT
>NZ_JAWRYK010000473.1:0-260 GCF_046534635.1 Leifsonia sp. SIMBA_070
CGTGACCTGTGCATATATCGAACGAAGGGGCCCAGCGCTGGTCTCGGCGATGCGTTCCGGGGCCCTTGCACGTCAGAGCCCGGGTCGGCGCCGTGCGCCCGCAGGGCCGCGGTGACCCATCCAGCTGGGACGTGTCTTCGCTGAAGAGCGGGGTCTGCTGTCGTGCGGGCGTGGAGGCAGCTGCGACGAGCTCCGCTCTGATCCCGGTCCATCGTGAGGCGATCGAGTCGACCTGCGCCGCGATGGTCGGGAGCGCGCTG
>NZ_JAWRYK010000474.1:0-260 GCF_046534635.1 Leifsonia sp. SIMBA_070
GGCTCGGCCGGGCCGCGAACGCCTTGCTGGACCGGCACGAGAGCATGCGGTCCACCTTTGTCGTCGACGAAGACCTCGGTGCGGTCGCGCTGGTGCGTACCGGCCTGGATGTCGGTGTCGCGGTGCATGACCTGACGACGGTCGGTGAATCCGCCCGGGTTGCCGAACGGGACCGGATCCTGGCTGCCGACCGGGCCACCGGCTTCGACATGTCCGCGGGTCCACTGATCAGGATCGCCGCGTTGCGGTTGGCACCGGAT
>NZ_JAWRYK010000475.1:0-260 GCF_046534635.1 Leifsonia sp. SIMBA_070
CTGCCTCAAAAAAGCGGAGCGCAGTGTTGCCAGCTCATATTGCTCCAGGGGAGTAGGGTCTTCGTCTAATTTCACGGATAACGGGGTTAAAGACAAAAGCTGCCCGAACTCTCCACGAGTGTTTTGCAAGCCGTCCTGCGCATATCCTCTGAGTTTTGCAATGACTGAATGCATCTTACACCCTCCTTTCCAATTGGAGATCCATCGTGTACAAACCACCCTTCCAGCGGGCTTGACAATTGGTCACAATCCAATCGGTT
>NZ_JAWRYK010000476.1:0-260 GCF_046534635.1 Leifsonia sp. SIMBA_070
TATAAGGTCGCTTATTTGTTAACTAGCTTACTATTTTTTTCTAAGGTTCTGACTGATAGTAGAACTACTATTCTGTTTTTAAACAAATTTTCATCAAAAATGACTAAGTATTTTTATGGTTTTAAAAAAACTTCGGCCAAAATAGTAAGTTTTTCGTCTAATATGTATACACAAAAAAACAAAAGAAGGTGATCAACATAATTGCGTCTAATCACAGAAATCCGGAGGATAACGATAAAGCTTTTTTAGGGCTATTTCGG
>NZ_JAWRYK010000477.1:0-260 GCF_046534635.1 Leifsonia sp. SIMBA_070
GCAGAAGAAAGCTGGCCCGGCAGGTTGCCGGCGCCGCTGACGAGGCCGCCGGCCTGCTGCTTAAGGTCGCCGAACATGGCGGTCAGCGATTCATCAACGCCCTTCAGGTTCAGCGTGAACGTGATTTTGCTGGCCGTGCCGTTCGGGAAAAATTCACTGTGCGTGTTTGCGATACTTTCAACAACGTACATGCCGTAAATCATGCCGCTGCCGCCAATCAGGGGCCACGCCATGCCCTGATCGGCAAGCAGCCGCACCGT
>NZ_JAWRYK010000478.1:0-260 GCF_046534635.1 Leifsonia sp. SIMBA_070
CTGCACAAGTTCAATCCGACCGTGCCCATGCAGTATTTGAAGCAGGCACTGGCAGAGATCGCTTCACCCAAGTCCGCGGATGCCATCACCGAGAACAAACGCATCCACGATTACCTCACCGACGGCTTCCGGCTGACCTACATCGACACCGACGGCACCGAGGCCAGTCCCACGCTGCGGCTGCTCAGCCACGACCCTGACGATAACGACTGGCTCGCCGTCAACCAAGTCACCATTGTGCAGGGCGACTACAAGCGCCG
>NZ_JAWRYK010000479.1:0-260 GCF_046534635.1 Leifsonia sp. SIMBA_070
GTGTGCGCCCGACCTCGTCACCCGCGGTGAGCATCGGAATGCCTGCGGACAGCAGAAGAGTGCCCAGCAGATTGCGCATCGCCTTACGGCGAGCCGCGAGGATGGCCGGGTCGTCGGTCGGCCCCTCGATCCCGTGGTTGAACGCGCGGTTCATGTCGGCGCCGTCACGGTTGTGCTCGCCGTTCGCCTCGTTGTGCTTGACGTCGTACGAGACGAGGTCGTGCAGCGTGAAGCCGTCGTGCGCCGTCACGAAGTTGATG
>NZ_JAWRYK010000480.1:0-260 GCF_046534635.1 Leifsonia sp. SIMBA_070
GCCTGCGGCTTCGCGTCGGCCGCGCACTTCTCGCGCAGCTACCGCCAGCGCTTCGGCCGCGCGCCCTCGGAGGATCGCTAGCTTTTCGCGCCCGCCCGCGACCCCTATGGTGCGTCCATCGCTGACCAGACCGAGACCGCGCCGTGGCGACTTCGACGAGAATCCACCCCGTCATCCTCTCCGGCGGCGCCGGCTCGCGCCTTTGGCCTCTCTCACGCAAGGCCTATCCCAAGCAATTGCTGGCGCTGGACGGCGCGGAG
>NZ_JAWRYK010000481.1:0-260 GCF_046534635.1 Leifsonia sp. SIMBA_070
CTCGAGTGGCTTATGGCGAAGATGGTTATTCTGTCCTGCTCCGCCGCCGTTCGAAATGCGACACAATGAGCCCGATGCCAATGAGGGCGGACGACCACAAGAATGCCAGAACGGGCAAAGCGATCATGATACGCCAGTCGTCAAGCATGTTCGTTACGCTCCTCGGACAAGAATATCACAAGTGCGCCCAAACCCGCGATGATCAATGCGGCGAAGAGGGCTCCCAGCAGCGTAAATGTGGCATCGCCCTCGACAAGGAG
>NZ_JAWRYK010000482.1:0-260 GCF_046534635.1 Leifsonia sp. SIMBA_070
GCCGCGATCTTGTTGAACAGCCGGAACACCGGGCCCGCCGGCTTGTTGCCACCGCGGGTGCCGGCGCGTGTTTCAAAGCTCATGGTTCGTTCCTTCGCGTCGATTGATGAAACGTCATGGGTATTGCATGCCATTGATTGTGGCGCTCCGGGCGGCGCGATGGACCACGTTCGGTCGAGGTGACGAAGTCGGCCCCGTAACGCATCGGCCCCACCGCCTGGCACCCGGCAACTGCGGTACCCGGGTAGCTTCGGCCCGTG
>NZ_JAWRYK010000483.1:0-260 GCF_046534635.1 Leifsonia sp. SIMBA_070
GATCGAAATCGAATCGGCACAGCGAGGTGGTGATGCGTTCGACCACTGCGGCGGACAGGGGGATGCGGTTGGGGTAGCTGCGCATGAAGCTGACGCTGCGGCGGTCGGGATTCGGCAACACGGTGTCCCCGCTGAGCATCACTCCCCGACCACCGGCACCGGCCTCCCAGTGAGCGATGGCGCTACCCGGGAAATGACCGCCGGGCTGACTCAGGGTGACCCCGGGAAGGACCTTGAGATCCCCGCTCCACGGTTCGATG
>NZ_JAWRYK010000484.1:0-260 GCF_046534635.1 Leifsonia sp. SIMBA_070
CGCACCGATCGGCGTCGTCATCGATGCTGGGGCGGTTCTGGCCCCACTCGCCGGCGTAGCCGCTCGCGCCGCCGAGGCTCTCGCCCCGCAGGATCGCGCCGCCGCCGATACCGCTCGCGCCGCCGTTGAGGTAGATCACATTGCTGTGCCCGCGCGCCGCGCCGAAGGTCCATTCCGCGATCGCGGCGAGCGAGGCGTCGTTACCGACCTCAGCGGGCAGCCCCGTGCGAGCCGCGACGAGGGCGGCGAGGTCGACATCG
>NZ_JAWRYK010000485.1:0-260 GCF_046534635.1 Leifsonia sp. SIMBA_070
GTAGCCGCCCTCGTGGCCCAGGCCGGAGGCCTTCACACCGCCGAACGGGGTGCGCAAGTCGCGGACGTTGTGGCTGTTCAGCCAGACCATGCCGGCCTCGGTGTTCTGTGCGAAGTTGTGCGCGCGGGTGAGATCCTGCGTCCAGATGTAGGCGGCCAGCCCGTACTTGGTGTTGTTGGCCAGCTCCAGGGCTTCGGCTTCGGTGTCGAAGGGGGTGATGGCGACGACGGGGCCGAAGATTTCCTCCTGGAAGATCCGGG
>NZ_JAWRYK010000486.1:0-260 GCF_046534635.1 Leifsonia sp. SIMBA_070
CGCGCCGATGCCGCGCCTTCCGCCGCTGGCGAGAAATGCCAGCACGCCACCGTCGTCGGACATCACGGTGCCATTGCCAGGCTTTGCCTCCGCCAGCCAGCGTGTCCGCTTCAAAGACCAATCCAGTTGACGCCGCGCCACCGACACCTCAGGCAGCAAGCGCTCAAGGTAGTCGAGTGCGGCCCGCAGGATCGGCACAGCAGACGGATCGGTTTCATCGGTCCTGACCTCTCCGATGACCTCGAGATTGCCCGCGAGGC
>NZ_JAWRYK010000487.1:0-259 GCF_046534635.1 Leifsonia sp. SIMBA_070
GGGCACCGCCACCTGAAGATTATTATGGACTTCGTTGGAGTTCCTACCTTTGAGGGAATATTTGTTGAGGGAATGGCCAAAAATCCCGAGCAAGAGCCCGCGATAAAAGAAAAGGCGATTCAACAAGCGCGTGAGGTTGCTCAAAGGTTTTAATGATTGTCTGATACCGGCCCCTCTCTCGTATCTATCCATTTCCACATGATGGGTGGCTGGTACGTTACAGGTGTGTTCCAGTAATAATGCGGACCGATTCGGTTGG
>NZ_JAWRYK010000488.1:0-259 GCF_046534635.1 Leifsonia sp. SIMBA_070
GCACTCATCCCCCTTGATGGCTGCGCCCCGGATGGAATCGACGGCGAGCCCCGTGGGTGTGCGGTCCAGGGAAACTTCCACGGAATCTCCCCGGAACCCCGCGTCGGTGAAGGCCGCCCGCAGTTGATCGCGGGTGGGAGCCGGTGATGTTGCGGCGAGCGCCGTCAGCGAAGACGTCAGGCTGTCAGCCGATATCTCCGATGCGAGCGGGATGGACTGCTGCACTGGAACCGACGATGCCGCGGGCAGCGCCGGGGCG
>NZ_JAWRYK010000489.1:0-259 GCF_046534635.1 Leifsonia sp. SIMBA_070
CATGGACTCAGATTTCGGGACCAAATACAGCTACAATAGCATCTCCAAACAATCCAAACTCTTTAATGTTAGGATTAATTGCTGGTACTTATGAATTTAGCTGGACCATTGCAACTACAGGATGTACTTCTGAAGACAGAGTAATCATTACGATTTATGATTTACCATCAACTGCCAATGCAGGTACAAATCAAATAATTCCGCAGTTTTCTCCTGTAAACATGAATGCAATTGCTCCGACAGTTGGTACAGGAATTTG
>NZ_JAWRYK010000490.1:0-259 GCF_046534635.1 Leifsonia sp. SIMBA_070
GTTTATAAAGGGTACTCCGAGTGCGGAGGGCGCACGTCTAGACATCGCCTGGTGTGCGACTTGGATGGAATTGAGTGAGCAACTCTCTAGAATGCCGGCTGCTGAAGAACAGGATAATCCGGTTATTCGTCTTTTATCAGATTATGTTGTGGGCACCACGAATGGTGTGGATGAACAGATTGAAACGTTTTTGACGACGGGGCGCGTTCCTATGCCCGGTGGTGTTGAGCTTCCCTGGAGAGTTTCGGAAAAGATACCC
>NZ_JAWRYK010000491.1:0-259 GCF_046534635.1 Leifsonia sp. SIMBA_070
CCACCGCGTGCTGCTGACGTTCGAGGCCGAGGCCGACGGCGTGCGCAGCGAGGACCTCATCGACCAGATCTTCGCCGCGGTGCCGACCCCCTGACATCATGGCGTCCCTGTTGCCCGCCGTCGCCAGCCGCCTGTTCGTGCACACGCGGCTCGCCTCGGCGCACCCGCTCGACGGCGCATACGCGTCGCTCGTGCGCGGGCGCAGCTTGGACTTCGAGGACCTGCGCGACTACCAGTTCGGTGACGACGTGCGGGATGT
>NZ_JAWRYK010000046.1:0-410 GCF_046534635.1 Leifsonia sp. SIMBA_070
CCATTTCGAACGCGCCTCGCCGGTGCGTTCAACGGTCGCGGAACGATTCCGGTCCCCTTGCTGCCGGCCGACGTATCGATGACCGCCGCCATCAGGGATGTTGCCGAACTTCGTGACATCGACATGGATCAGCGATCCCGGACGGTCATGCTCGAAGCGGCGAATCGGCTCACCGGTGACCCGGTCGATTCGACTGAGCCGGTTGATCCGGCAACGCACCAGCACGGCATGGACAGTCGAGGCCGGGATACCGACCTCGCCGGCGATCTGCGCAGGTCCCAGCCGTCGCCGCCAACGTGCTTTCACGATCTGCTTCACCACTGCTGGTGGCGTCTTCGCCGGCATCGAGCGAGGACGACTCGACCGGTCCGCCATCGCTGTGGCTCCCTCGTGCCGGTATCGCGTCGCCC
>NZ_JAWRYK010000492.1:0-259 GCF_046534635.1 Leifsonia sp. SIMBA_070
CTTGATGCCGATGTAGTCCAGGTAGGCGGCACGGTGGACGGTGGAGCGGGAGTTCGCCTTGGTGATCACCAGCGCGCGTTTTTCACGGGCCTTCGCCCTGCCGGCACTGGTCAGGTGCTGCACCCGTCCGGCGCTGGATGCACGGCTGAGCAGCCCCAGTCCCTTGTCCTCGCTTACACGCAGGACGTCCTCGCCGTTTTCGGTGATGAGGTCGTACTCGCGGTAGCCGAGGAAGGTGAAGTTGCCGTTGTCCAGCCAG
>NZ_JAWRYK010000493.1:0-259 GCF_046534635.1 Leifsonia sp. SIMBA_070
GGGCGGACAGGCACAGGGAAAGAAGTAGTTGCGCAGGCAATACATAACTTGAGCGATCGGTATGAAAAACCATTTATCTCTTTAAATTGTGGCGCTATTCCGCTAACCTTGTTGGAAAGCACTTTGTTCGGTACGACAAAAGGGAGCTTTACAGGCGCGGAGGATACAGCAGGCTTGTTTGAGCAGGCAGATGGCGGCACGCTGTTTTTAGACGAAATCAATTCCTTGGATATTAATTTGCAAGTAAAGCTGCTGAAGG
>NZ_JAWRYK010000494.1:0-259 GCF_046534635.1 Leifsonia sp. SIMBA_070
GAACAACATGGTATCCAGCTAATGTTGTTTGGACTGATAACAGTGGCGGATTAAACTCCGAATCCCGTATGGCCCAAATCGACGGACTGGTGGCTGGTACCCAGTATAAAGCTAAATTGGTTGTAGTCGGCGGAAGTAAAGAAGGAGATTCAAACACCGAGATGTTTACAGAAGAGTAGTTTTATTTTTTTGGCCTCACCGTTTGGTGGGGTTTTTTCAACTTTACCGTTTTGGTAAAATCAACCCCACCAATGACAAG
>NZ_JAWRYK010000495.1:0-259 GCF_046534635.1 Leifsonia sp. SIMBA_070
GCGGATCAAAGGCCGGAGTAACATTGCCGTCACTGATACCCTTCGTAGCTTCTGAGTAAGGAACATCCCCATAAGCATCCGTTACATAGGACATAATCCAAGATTTCATGACCAAAGCCACACCATAATAATTTTGGGCTTCCATATTGTCCTTGGTACTTCTAATTATATTTTCTACGTGAGTTAGATGACTCCAGGGACAAGCTTGACCCATCCACTGATTCAGGGCATTGTAAAGTGGGGAGTTCTTTTTCACAGG
>NZ_JAWRYK010000496.1:0-259 GCF_046534635.1 Leifsonia sp. SIMBA_070
GTTCTCGACCTCGCTTTCCGACGGTCTCACCTACCTCAAGGGCTACTCCGTTGCGGTCTTCGTTGCTGCACCTGAGCTGACCTCGCACGAGGACAAGGGCACCGTCCTCACGGACGAAGCCATTACCGGCACGGCTCCGGCCGGCAGCACGGTCAAGCTCACCCGCGGCGACGACACCATCAACCTTGACGTTGTGAACGGTGCTTGGAGCTTCCCGGCTCCGTCCACCGTTCCCGCAGGCGACACGCTGGAGTTCAAG
>NZ_JAWRYK010000497.1:0-259 GCF_046534635.1 Leifsonia sp. SIMBA_070
GTCCCGGAACTCGAGTTGGCCGCCTCCTCCGGTGTGGAGCACGTGGTGCTGGACTCGATGATCGAGATCGAGCGTCTCGATGAGATCGCCGGCCGCCTCGGCGTGGTACAGGACGTCCTCATCCGGCTCACGGTCGGCGTCGAAGCCCACACCCACGAGTTCATCTCCACCGCGCACGAGGACCAGAAGTTCGGATTCTCCCTGGCCGGTGGCATGGCCATCGACGCGGTTCGCCGCGTCTTCGCGACCGAACACCTGC
>NZ_JAWRYK010000498.1:0-259 GCF_046534635.1 Leifsonia sp. SIMBA_070
CTTATGACCGTCTTTCCTATTCTAATAATAATACGTGATAACAGGAGAACAAGGAAGATTTTAATGATTCCTTCCCCTAATAGTAACCATAATTTTTCATCCATTACCTCTTTTGTAACGTTATCATAAATGCGTTCCATCTTTTCCTCCTGGCTAATCCAAAATTCTGCAAAACTTTTATATTTTCTCTATGACTTTACCATACCGACTTATTCCTCTACCCCTCATGCTGTGAGATAACCCGAATAGGAGAAGTTTT
>NZ_JAWRYK010000499.1:0-259 GCF_046534635.1 Leifsonia sp. SIMBA_070
GGATGAAGCCGCGATACTGGTCCGCGTTCAGCGGGCAATTGATGTAGTCCTTTCCGGTCCCGCCGGGGCCCGGTTTGTCGTAGCGCGACTGGTACCAAGCCTTGGCGAAATCGATCGTCTCGGTATAGACGATCGGGGCGATGGCATCGAAGAACGCCAGAGCTTCTTCGCCCGTCAGCCCGCGGATGGCTTCGGCCAAAGCCGGGGAGGTGAGGGGGCCGGTGGCGATGATCACGCTGTCCCAGTCCTCAGGCGGCAG
>NZ_JAWRYK010000011.1:0-720 GCF_046534635.1 Leifsonia sp. SIMBA_070
GCCTACGAATCCACCGTGCTGGGCGCCGTCGTCGAATCCGATGGTCCGGCCCGCGTTGTGGTGCGCATAAACGGGACGCACAGCGGCAATGGACGGGACTGGCTGCCCTTTGTGATCCGCCTGTACTTCCACGAAGGCGCCAGGAGCATCCGGATGATGCACTCCTTCACCTGGGACGGGGATGAACACCGGGATTTCCTCGCCGGCCTGGGCATCCGCTTCACCGTGCCGCTGCAGGGACACCTGCATGACCGCCATGTGCGCATCGCCGGCGCTGACGGCGGGTTCCTCATCGAAGCCGTGCGCGGCATCACCGGCCTGCGCCGTGATCCCGGATCCGATGTACGGGCCGCCCAGATCAGCGGAGCGGCCACCTCAGACCCGGCGGACTGGAATCCTGAAGTCGGCCAGCGGTTGAACCTCATTCCGGCGTGGCCGGACTACTCGCTGTCCCAACTCACCAGCGACGGATTCACCCTGCAGAAACGCACCGGCCCAAACCATCCCTGGATAGGGATCACCACCGGAACCCGGGCTGAGGGTTTCGCCTATCTGGGTACGCCCGGCGGCGGCTTTGGCGTGGGGCTGCGGGACTTCTGGAAGTCCTACCCGGCCGGAATTGATATCCGGAATGCGGACGGACCGGCAGCCGAAGTCACCCAGTGGTTGTATTCCCCGCAGGCGCAGCCCATGGACCTGCGGTTCTACCACGACGGGCTG
>NZ_JAWRYK010000500.1:0-259 GCF_046534635.1 Leifsonia sp. SIMBA_070
GTCGAGCAGCTTCTTGCCGCGCACCGTCGCGCCGGTGTGCCGCAGAACGACCGTCGCGCCGTCCTGTGGTGCCTCGATGTAGGCGAGGGCCTCGTTCAGAAACGCGTCGTTGCACTTCTCGATGCCCGCGACGCGGACGAGGCGCGGCTCGCCGAAGAGCGACGGCGACGTCACCGACAGCAGCGTGCCGGCCGCGTAGTCGTCCGCGCGGATGTCGGTCACTTCGAGCGACGGATCCTCGTTCTTGAGCTGATCGCGC
>NZ_JAWRYK010000501.1:0-259 GCF_046534635.1 Leifsonia sp. SIMBA_070
TCCCAGTCCTTCTCGGTGGTCGCCGGGACATGCTTCGACAGCGACAGGCCGGCGTTGTTCACGACGAGGTCGATGCCACCGAAGGCGAGCAGCGTGGCGTCGATCGCGGCCTGCACGCCCGCGGCGTCGGCGACGTTCGCCGCGACACCGATCGCGACGTCGGTGTTGCCGAGTTCGGCGGCGGCGGCCTGGGCCTTCTCGAGGTCGAGGTCGGCGACGACGACGCAGGCACCCTCGGCGGCCAGGCGCGTGGCGATGG
>NZ_JAWRYK010000502.1:0-259 GCF_046534635.1 Leifsonia sp. SIMBA_070
CTCGGTGCCGAAGTGGGCCGTGTGCCAGTGCCAGTACTCGATGAGGCGGGCGCCGCGCGAGATCATCGCCCACGCCGCCTGGCGCCACTGGCCGTCCCAGCCGGGCTCCGAGACGTTCGATGCGTTGATCGCGCCCGCGTTCGTCTCGGTCACGAGGAAGGGCGCGCGGCGCGAGGAGTACATACGATCGGCGCTCAGGAACACGCTCCACACGCCGTCGCTCATCCAGCCCTGCGGTCGGGTCGGCGCCGGGTGGTCG
>NZ_JAWRYK010000503.1:0-259 GCF_046534635.1 Leifsonia sp. SIMBA_070
GTAGTCCTCCCAGGTCCAGGTGGTGTCATCCGGGATTTCGACGCCGGCCTGTTCAAAGAGGTCCTCATTGACCATGACGGTGTAGGCGTTCTGACCGGTGCTCAGGCCGTACAGGCCGTCCTCGAACTCGCCCAGGGCCAGGGCTGAGTCATCGAACTTGGACAGGTCAAGCCCGTCCATGGTGGTCAGGTCGGCCAGGGCGCCGCGGCCGGCATACTCCTGCAGGTACTTTTCGTCCATGGTGATGACATCGGGGGAG
>NZ_JAWRYK010000504.1:0-259 GCF_046534635.1 Leifsonia sp. SIMBA_070
GTTGTAGTAGCGGTTGGACTCGACAAAGCGCGTACCGATGCCTTTGAGAGCAAGGTACCAGTCTCCATTTTTGATTTGCGCCTTGCTAGAGTCGTTGACCTCAATGAGTCGACTAAGATTGTTGCCGAGATAAATCAAGTCGCCTCTTGCGAGCTGGTTGGCTGGGATCCGCCGCACCAGGAACTGGCCTTCGTCGTCCTCCATGTGGATCAATACTGGCTCACCACAAGCTTTGCAGGTCCAAGTCTTTTCAATGATG
>NZ_JAWRYK010000505.1:0-259 GCF_046534635.1 Leifsonia sp. SIMBA_070
CGTACGTTGAAGTTGTTTCTTCTGAACGTGAAATGATCCAACGTTTCCTGAAAATCATCCGTGAAAAAGACCCGGACATCATCATCACCTACAACGGTGACTCTTTCGACCTGCCGTACCTGGCGAAACGTGCGGAAAAACTGGGTATCAAACTGACCATCGGTCGTGACGGTTCTGAACCGAAAATGCAGCGTATCGGTGACATGACCGCGGTTGAAGTTAAAGGTCGTATCCACTTCGACCTGTACCACGTTATCCG
>NZ_JAWRYK010000506.1:0-259 GCF_046534635.1 Leifsonia sp. SIMBA_070
GGAAGCCAATCCAAGGTTGTGTTCGATCTCCTTGATGACTGGACAAAGCACTATGCGTTCGAGAGCATCGCGACGGAGGTCGACGAAGCGTATCGACGTTTGTTTGCTCGTGCGGACGCGGTAACTGCGAATGCGGAAGGCACCGTCGAGTTGGCGAAGCGCTACGGCCGCGACGATGTGATCTTCATCCCGAACGGTTGCGACCCGGGGCGATTCAATCCGCTGAGTTCGGCGTCGGGTGCACTGACCGTGGGGTATG
>NZ_JAWRYK010000507.1:0-259 GCF_046534635.1 Leifsonia sp. SIMBA_070
CGGACCATCCGGCTGCGGCAAGACCACGCTTCTGCGGATGATTGCCGGTTTTGAAGATGTTGATGGCGGCGAAATCCATATCGGCGACAGCCGCGTTTCTCATGTTGATGGCAGTGTGCCGCCGGAGAAGCGGCAGGTCGGTATCGTCTTCCAGAACTATGCGCTCTGGCCGCATATGACGGTCGCAGAGAATGTCGGCTATAGTCTGCGGGTGGCCAAAGTTGCCAAAGCCGAGCGCGAGGCTCGTGTGAAGCAAGCG
>NZ_JAWRYK010000508.1:0-258 GCF_046534635.1 Leifsonia sp. SIMBA_070
ATTAGTTAAATTACCGGTATAGGTAACCTCTATTGACAAATCATTGAGGATAATTGCAGGATCGGATTTATTTAGTAAAGTAGATGGATCTTTTTTGGTTGAGTCTTTAATAAACTCTAATGCTTCAAAAACAGTAGACTTACCTGAATTATTTTCACCAACTAAAATATTTAGCCCGCTACCCTCCGTATTACCGTCGGGAATATTAAAATTGATACTGTGATTTCCATGATAGCCTTTAAAATTATTAATATCGAT
>NZ_JAWRYK010000509.1:0-258 GCF_046534635.1 Leifsonia sp. SIMBA_070
TCCCACATTGTAGATTTGCTGCTGGGAGAGGGCTATGAGGTCGTCGTGATCGACAACTTCATGACGGGCCGAAAAGAATATGTCCCCCCTGCCATCAAGCTATATAAAATGAACATTACTTCTCCCCAGATCGAAAAAATATTTGCGAAAGAAAGGCCAGATTTTGTGATGCATCTGGCAGCCCAGATTGATGTGACCAAATCAATCCAAAATCCGGTGAAGGATGCCGAGCATAACATTTTAGGTACGATTCGCATC
>NZ_JAWRYK010000510.1:0-258 GCF_046534635.1 Leifsonia sp. SIMBA_070
GTGGCATCCACTTCAAGAAGTTCAAGGGCAAGTTCGAGCAGTTCAACCTGGTCAACGGAATGAAGCGCGTGTTCGGCACGCAGGCGCTGTGGCAGGGGGTAAAAGCCCTGTTGAAGACCGCGGTGGTGGGACTGGTCCTGTACATGGTGATCCAGGGTCTGATGCCGGTGCTCACGACAGCCGGCGGACTGCCGGTGTCCTCGGTCCTGGAAGCCGCTGCCGGGGGAACGGGATCGCTGCTGCAGGCTGCCGTTGCCG
>NZ_JAWRYK010000511.1:0-258 GCF_046534635.1 Leifsonia sp. SIMBA_070
GTCGCTGCCGGGCGGCGCCTGCGCGGCGACGTTCATCGGCAGCGACGGAATGCCGATCGCACTATGTACTGCCTACATCGGGTTGAACCCACCAGGTGTTGCCGTCCCGACCGTTGCACTCTTCGACCCCGCGACTGCCCAGCCGATCGCTTCATTGCAACTGACCAAGGGTGGATTGCTCGGCGGCCTGTACGGCTATCTCGACGGCCGCGACCGCGTCGTGATGGCGGACGGGTCGGGTTCGATCCTCAAGATCGC
>NZ_JAWRYK010000512.1:0-258 GCF_046534635.1 Leifsonia sp. SIMBA_070
CGGCGCGACGGCGGGCGAACCGGACGCGGCGACGGCGGGCGACGTGGCCGGCGGTGCGGAGCCGGCCCCCGAGGAATCGCCCGCCGAGGAGCCTGCAGCGGAGGAACCGGCCGCGGAGGCTTCGGCCGACCAGGCTCCGGAGGCGACGGCGAGCGACGAACCGGCCGCGGCTGACGGCACTTCCGACGAGGCGGCGGCCGGTGGCAACGCGGCGGCCGGAGAGGACGCGACCGGTGGCTCGGCCCCGGCGGACGAGGT
>NZ_JAWRYK010000513.1:0-258 GCF_046534635.1 Leifsonia sp. SIMBA_070
TTTTTGAGGGAGAATCAGGCGGGAATCTTGGAGTGAACTCTGCCGGACATTTAATAGAATTATATTATTGATAAATAAAAAACCCGGACATTGTTTTGTCCAGACTTCTTTCATCATCCTTATTATCCACTTATTTTTTCGCCAGCTTTTGATTCCGCTTCGCTTTTTTCTTCATTCGCCTTTGCTCCATGACGGTGTAGAACGACGGGACAACGACCAGCGTAAACATGGTTGAGAAAAAGAGGCCGGAAATGATCG
>NZ_JAWRYK010000514.1:0-258 GCF_046534635.1 Leifsonia sp. SIMBA_070
GATCATTCTCCCCCGATCGAACCTCCGCCGCCAGCTTTTTCGTGCTAGACCAGCGACTCGCGCCACGCCCGGTGGAGCTGCGCAAACTTGCCGTCGCCCTGCTTGAGCGCTTCCGGCGCGTCGTCTTCGATGATCCGCCCGTACTCCATCACGAGCACGCGATCGGCGATCTCGACGGTCGACAGGCGGTGCGCGATGATGATCGCCGTGCGGTCGGCGAGCAGCGTCTGCAGGGCCTTCTGGATCGCCCTCTCCGAG
>NZ_JAWRYK010000515.1:0-258 GCF_046534635.1 Leifsonia sp. SIMBA_070
GCGGAGATGACGTGGGCACCCATATCTGCGGGGTGGACCTTGGCCAGCGAACCGTTCCGCTTCCCGACCGGGGTTCGCAGTGCATCGACGATGTACGCCTGGGGTTGAGACATTCTGTGCTCCTTGCTTGTCGATCCAAAGGTCAGGGGGTCAGGCGCGCTGGCTCGAGATCGAGACAACCTCGCCGGTGAGGTACGTGGTGTAGTCGCTGGCGAGCATGGCGATCGTCGCGGCGATCTCCCAGACCTCAGCGGCCCG
>NZ_JAWRYK010000516.1:0-258 GCF_046534635.1 Leifsonia sp. SIMBA_070
TCCGCTCGTCCTGATGATGCGGGTCATCGCGTCGTCCTCTGGTGCATTATCACGCTGACTCTGGTCAGCGCCGGGTGTAGCGAGGTAAGACGTATACCCAACTCACTGACAAGGACGTGATTCATATGCAAGATCTCACCCCGTTCGAAGAAGACGTCTTCGCGACCGTGTCGCTGGCGACCGTCCTGCCTTTCTCGACCACAGAAGCCATTGCGGCACTAAGTGAAGACGAGCGCGAGGCTGCGGTCGAGGAGTGGA
>NZ_JAWRYK010000517.1:0-258 GCF_046534635.1 Leifsonia sp. SIMBA_070
GCAGTCGCCCAGGTGAGCCAGGGCGAAAATGATGATGATCAACAGGCGAAAAAAAGGCTGATCGACCGGCACATGCATGACAGCTCGCGGAGCTTGGCCGGCCAGAGAGCAGCCATATTTACGGGGCATTTATGTGACGCACGTCACATTTTGTGATCTTTCTCGAAGGATCACCCTGTCATTTTTTTTTGCGAGACGGAGTTCAATATTTGAGACCCAAAGAAAAGCGAGATCTGCGCCGCTCCATTTTTTACGTCT
>NZ_JAWRYK010000518.1:0-258 GCF_046534635.1 Leifsonia sp. SIMBA_070
GCATCGCCCAGAACGTCGTCATCGTGGCGGTGGCCGCGCTGCTCCTGTGGTTCGTGGTCGCGCGCGTGCGCCGAATCCGCCGCGAACGCGCCTAGGCGCGGTCCCCGCTTCCCGTCGCGCGATCCGCTGCCCGCAGCTGCCGGAGCCTTAGTACGAGCGACCCGGGGCGTAGCCTGCCCGCCCCGTCGTTCCGGTCGCGCAGATCGTTGTTCGTTGCCGCGGGAGAGCAGATTGCGTCACCGGAACCGGGTCAGACCG
>NZ_JAWRYK010000519.1:0-258 GCF_046534635.1 Leifsonia sp. SIMBA_070
GCCGCGGCGGCACCGGAGTCCCTGACCTTCGCCAAAGCGCTGAACACCGCGCTGGCCGACGAAATGGCCGCCGATTCAGCCGTCCTGATGTTCGGCGAGGACGTGGGCCCACTGGGCGGCGTCTTCCGCATCACCGACGGACTGACCGCCCGCTTCGGGGAGGAACGCTGCTTCGACACCCCGCTGGCCGAGGCCGGCATCATGGGAATGGCCGTGGGCATGGCGATGAACGGCATGCGGCCCGTGGTCGAGATGCAG
>NZ_JAWRYK010000520.1:0-258 GCF_046534635.1 Leifsonia sp. SIMBA_070
GAGCAGGCCGAGGACGAGCGCGCCTTCAAGCGCGAGATGTTCAACAAGCGCAACGAGGCCCGCTTCGCCAAGCCGGGCGAGGTCGGCGGCTGCGGCAGGACGATCGCCCGGTTTCCTTCCAGATGCAGGCGATCGCCATAGAGGTCGCGGAACGTGTCGACCAGGCCCGTATGGCAGATGAACATCAGAGCCTCGTCGCCATTGTCGCGCGCCTGGATGCGCACCGAACTGCCGGTACGCGGTTGTTGCGGCGCGAAG
>NZ_JAWRYK010000521.1:0-258 GCF_046534635.1 Leifsonia sp. SIMBA_070
GGCACCGTCGCGCTCGCGCCGCTCATGAAGATCAGCTTCCTGGGCGATATGGGGCAGAACTCGCTCACCGTCACCCAGGACCTCGGCGAGACGGCATCGCTCGACGCCCAGGACGAGGCCGCGAAGCAGGTCGAAGAGGTGCTGCAGGGCATCGACGGCGTCGACACCGTGCAGGTGACCATCGGATCCGCGGGCGGCATGGCCGCGCTCTTCAGCGGATCCGGGATCACCTACTCGGTCATGACCGATGCCGACGTG
>NZ_JAWRYK010000522.1:0-258 GCF_046534635.1 Leifsonia sp. SIMBA_070
GGGCGGCTTCTACATCGTCGAGGGCCGCGGCCTGCCGCACCTCGATGTGGTCGGCCACCGCCGCCTGGTCGATTGGCCCAGGCTGGTCGCGCAGCTGGTGGCGGCGACTCAGGGGTGAGGTTCCACACCGCGGTGATCGAATACCGCGTAGGTCGCGGTTACATCCGCGACGGACGACCGATCAGCCTTGTTCACGCGTAGCTATGCGTGATCAGGCATTCTGCGTCGTCCGTCGGCGATGTAACGCCGACCTACGCG
>NZ_JAWRYK010000523.1:0-258 GCF_046534635.1 Leifsonia sp. SIMBA_070
CTCAGCGCAGCGCCGCGACGAGCAACTCGGCCAGGCGGCCGGGCCGCGAGAACTGGGGCCAGTGGCCGGACCCGATCAGCACGACCTCCACCTGCTCGATCTGCCGAAACTCCGCCGCGGCGGACGGCCACTCGGCCATGATCACTGCGAGCTCCTCGGCGTCTACGGATCCCATGAGCATCGTGACGGGGATTCGGAACCGATCGGGGTTCGACAGGGCGATGGGATCCACGGTCACGCCCGGCGGCACGCTGCGCG
>NZ_JAWRYK010000524.1:0-258 GCF_046534635.1 Leifsonia sp. SIMBA_070
GTGGAACTGGCCGAGCCTGCACCCGCGGATCTCGTCGTTCGCGCATCGGTAGACGGCTCGGAATCTGCTTGTGCGGTCCCGACAGGGGGCACTCGTGCTCAGGTCTCGGTCGTCGTCGACGACCCCGAATTGTGGTGGCCTCACGGCCTCGGAGGGCAGCCGCTCTCGAACCTCGTCGTGCGTCTCGAGGACGAGGCTGGAGCGGTCCGCGATGAATGGAGTGAACGCATCGGCTTCCGCGGCCTACGGCTCAATACG
>NZ_JAWRYK010000525.1:0-258 GCF_046534635.1 Leifsonia sp. SIMBA_070
TCCTCGCAGACCAAACCGGCGGTACTGGTGGCCATCTCGCCGTCGACCGGGGGGATACTCGCGGTGGCACAGAACGATGCGGCGAACAAGGAGGGGCCGATCGCGCTGACCGGGCTGTACCCGCCCGGCTCGACGTTCAAGACCGTGACGACGGCGGCTGCGCTGACGTCGGGTGCGGTGACGCCGCAGACACAACTGCCCTGTCCGGGGCGCGCGACCATCGAGGGACGGACCATCCCGAACGAAGACGAGTTCGAT
>NZ_JAWRYK010000526.1:0-258 GCF_046534635.1 Leifsonia sp. SIMBA_070
GCCCTTCTTCAGGTATTCGCTGACGATTTCGGCGAGACGGCCGAAGAACGCCACGCGGTGCCACTCGGTCATTTCCTTGAAATCGCCGCTCGCCTTGTCCTTGTAGCGATCGGTCGTCGCGAGACGGATGTTCGCAACCGCGTCGCCGCTCGGCAGGTAACGGACTTCAGGATCGGCGCCGAGATTGCCGACGAGGATGACCTTGTTGACGGATGCCATGTGTTTCTCCAGTAAATTCGATGCCGGGCCGCCCGCGAG
>NZ_JAWRYK010000527.1:0-258 GCF_046534635.1 Leifsonia sp. SIMBA_070
GCTCTCGGTGCCCAACTTCTGGCTTGGCATAGGAGCCATTTTCATTCTGGCTGCCGGGCTGGGGCTGATCCTCGCCTCCGGGTACGTGCCGTTCACCGCTAATCCTGGTCAGCACCTGCTGCACCTATTCCTGCCAGCCGTCATTCTGGGGACCTCGGTCATGGCGGCCATCATGCGTCAAACACGGGCGTCAATGCTGGAGACCATGAAGAGTGATTATGTCCGCACAGCGCGTGCCATAGGACTCAGCCGCACCAG
>NZ_JAWRYK010000528.1:0-258 GCF_046534635.1 Leifsonia sp. SIMBA_070
CGTGCTGTTGCTGGCCGCGTTCCAGGCCTTGCTGCAGCGCTACAGCGGGCAGCAGGACATTCGCGTGGGTGTGCCCATCGCTAACCGCAACCGGGTAGAAACCGAAGGGTTGATCGGGTTTTTCGTCAACACCCAGGTGCTGCGCGCGCAAATCGAGCCGCAGCAGACCTTCCGCGCGCTGTTGCAGCAAGCCCGCCAGGCCGCCAGCGACGCCCAGGCCCATCAAGAGCTGCCGTTCGAACAACTGGTCGAAGCCTT
>NZ_JAWRYK010000529.1:0-258 GCF_046534635.1 Leifsonia sp. SIMBA_070
GGTCGATGAAAATGAGCTGGCTGTTTTGTGGCGTTAGAACTTCGAGCTTGCTGGACATCAGGAACTCCGGTGGTTTGTGGGGTTGAGAAATCGCGATCAGACCTGATCGGCATCTTTTGGCGTGTTGGCACTGTTCCGTATGGCAAATGATTTCTCATGCAGGCATGACTGAACGATACCCGTCTGGCCTTTCAGCCATTGCACGCTAGCTTCTCCGGCAACCATACCGAGGAGCCCGAGAAGTGCGATAATTGGAGG
>NZ_JAWRYK010000530.1:0-257 GCF_046534635.1 Leifsonia sp. SIMBA_070
GGTGGCACCGCCCGCGCGTGCAGCCGTACGGTCCGATTCCGCTGGACCCCGCCGCATCCGTCCTGCACTACGCGCAGGAGATCTTCGAGGGCATCAAGGCCTATCGTCACGCCGACGGCTCGATCCACACGTTCCGTCCCGACCGCAATGCGGCGCGCCTGCAGGCCAGCGCCCGCCGCCTCGCGCTGCCGGAGCTGCCGACCGAGTACTTCATCCAGTCGCTGCGCGAGCTCATCGCCGTCGACGGCCGCTGGGTG
>NZ_JAWRYK010000531.1:0-257 GCF_046534635.1 Leifsonia sp. SIMBA_070
TCAGTTTGCACCTCTTGGAAGACATCATGGAGTCAGCAAAAGAGGGCCGCATCAAAGGTGTGAACATGCCATTAGGATCGACCTATGGAGAAGTCACAAGCAGGTATGGACAACCAAAAACAATCGGGAATAACGAGTGTTGGACGTATTCGTACGAGCATCCTAAAAGTGCTGCAGCTTTTTACTACGAGCATGATTCCTGCAATTCTGAAGCTGCTCCACTACAAAACGAAACGATTGTGAATCAAATCGCTGTT
>NZ_JAWRYK010000532.1:0-257 GCF_046534635.1 Leifsonia sp. SIMBA_070
GCAGCACCCGGAACAGCCAGGGCTCGGCAAAGTCCTTCAGCGAGCCGCGGCGGGTGGTCTCTTCGCTTGCCAGCGCACGCACGTCGTCATACTCGGTCCGTGCGTCTTCGGAGCTGCGGATTTTCTGCAGCACGGCCAGCATCTGCGGGTACCGGCCCTGCGCGGCGAGCCAGCGCGGGCTCTCCGGCACGAACTTCATTCCGATCCAGAGGGCGATGGCAGGCAGCGTCGCCACGGCCAGCATCCAGCGCCAGACG
>NZ_JAWRYK010000533.1:0-257 GCF_046534635.1 Leifsonia sp. SIMBA_070
GGGCCTGCCGCAGGAGGTCACCCCGTCCGCCGGCGAATTCGGCATAGATTTCAGGGCTTAGGGCCTCTTCCGGCGTCAGCCAGGACAGTTCCAGGGCATCCTGCCGTGGATCGCACTCTCCGGTAACGGGAATGAGGTAGGCCAGAGCGACGGCGTGCTGGCGTTCATCCGTCAGTCCGGACTGCGACGGTGACGGGAAATACTCGGCAACGGCAAACGGTGTCAGGGCCGGCGGCAGCTGGGGAAACGCCATGGGC
>NZ_JAWRYK010000534.1:0-257 GCF_046534635.1 Leifsonia sp. SIMBA_070
GCATGGGCTACTTCACCGAGCTGTTCGGCCTGTTCCGGGCCGACGCGCTGGCGCGGACCCGGCTGATGGGCGGCCATGTCAGCGCCGATCGCGTGCTGATGGCCGAGCTGCTGCTGCTGGGCGACGTCGCCTATGCCGAACGCTGCCTGTTCCTGCGCCGCGACCACGCCGCCGCCTATGTCCGCCAGAGCCACGATCCGCTCGCCCAGGCGAAGTGGTTCGACGTCCGGGCGAAGAAGGGTCGCCGGCATCGCTGG
>NZ_JAWRYK010000535.1:0-257 GCF_046534635.1 Leifsonia sp. SIMBA_070
TCGTCTCGGGGCCGTTGTGGTGCATGTACACCTGGCTCTCGAGGTGCTGGCCGTCGTCGGCGTACGAGAGGCCGTACATCTGGCCCTCCGCGCCCTGACCGGTCAGGTCGAGGTTCGGGTTGACGCGCACGACGCCGCCGCCGAAGCTCACGACGAAGTGCGTGAGCTTGGCGTCGCGGCCGACCGTCGCCTGGTGGGCCGAGGCGTGGACGGCCTCGTCGTCCCACTTCTGCAGCGCGATGACCGTGAGGTCGGCG
>NZ_JAWRYK010000536.1:0-257 GCF_046534635.1 Leifsonia sp. SIMBA_070
TCCTTCGCTTCGGGTCGCGCTTCAGTGCGACATCGAGACGATAAGCCCTTTCGATAACAGAATGCAAATAGGTCTGCTCATGTGAGCAGTTACGGAGCGCGGCGATGTTATGCGTCAGAGTGAGCAGCGCTCGCCGTCCCGGCACGCGGCGGTGAGGAAGGGGTGGGCGCAGGTGTTCGCGGGGGCGTCTCAGCCGGCGAGGAGCCTGGCCGCGGTGAAGGAGTCCGTCACGAGGCTCGTCACGAGTCCGGAGATGA
>NZ_JAWRYK010000047.1:0-403 GCF_046534635.1 Leifsonia sp. SIMBA_070
GCTGCGCATCGGGGCAGTAATGCGCCACGACGTGCTCGCATAGACCGCCTGCAACGTCTCGGCCGTGTGTTGCGCTTCGTCATGGACACGCCCCAGTTCGTCCAGAACGACGCCCTGCTCGCCATGGACCGCCCCGATTGCTTCCTGGACTTGCCCGAGATCGCCTCGGACTTGCCCCAGTTCGTCGCGTACTCGCCCAAGCTCGCCGAGGACTTGCCCCAGTTCGCCACGAGCATGTCTCAATTCGTCGAGAACCATCCCCAGTTCACCGCGGACCTGTCCAATTTCGTCGTCAGCCTTCCGGATCCGCTCCGCCGATCGCTCGTGCTCGCGCGCTACCCCTTGCTCGAACCGGTCGGCAAGATCGGCCAGTGCAAGACCGTAATCGGCATTGAACGCTTCG
>NZ_JAWRYK010000537.1:0-256 GCF_046534635.1 Leifsonia sp. SIMBA_070
GGACGGATGCACGATAGCCGCGGTGTGGCACGGTTTCCTCATCCTGAATCTCTTCCAAATCCAGGAAATCTTTATCTTTCCCGTCATCGTCCTCCATCATCTCAGCAACGTTGAGTTCGCAAATCGCATCATCAGGACAGGAGGCCAGAAAAGCCACAGTGAACTCATCCCAGTGCGGCCCGGGGAAATTAAATACGCCTGTTGACGGATAGTTGCGGTAGGTCGGAACGAAACTCAGCATCGCGTTAACCAGAGG
>NZ_JAWRYK010000538.1:0-256 GCF_046534635.1 Leifsonia sp. SIMBA_070
TGCGCTGGACCCCCTGACGCTCGCCCTCTACGCCGCCGCAGGCGCCGGTCAAGGGGCGGTGACGCCTCCCCGGCGGGCGTAGCGTCCCGTGCGTCCGGGGCACCCCGGCTCCCGGACCGAGAGAGGAGCCACCATGAAAGCCGTCGTGTACAAGGGTCCGCGCGAAGTCGACGTCGAGAACGTGGACGACCCCCGGATCGAGCACCCGCTGGAAGCCATCATCCGGATCACCACCAGCAACATCTGCGGCTCGGAC
>NZ_JAWRYK010000539.1:0-256 GCF_046534635.1 Leifsonia sp. SIMBA_070
GGAGGCGACAGCCTTGATCGCCAGGTCGTATGAGCTCGGTCCGGCAATCGTGAGAGTGTCTCCTCCACCGCCACCGCCGCCGGTTCCTTCGCTGCACGCGGTAAGCGCGAGCGCAGCCGTAGCAACCGCCGCCCCCACCGTCAGTGAGCGCCTCATTGCGTTCTTCATGATGTGATTCCTTTCTTGGGACAAGTTCCTGTGCACGGCGGTCTCAGCCTTTGAGGCCGCCGGCGAAACCTTGAATCATGCGTTGCTG
>NZ_JAWRYK010000540.1:0-256 GCF_046534635.1 Leifsonia sp. SIMBA_070
GCACCGTCGTAGAACTGTGGATCCTTGAAGAGCCGGACGTAGTTGTCCAACCCGACGAAGGATTGCCCGCCGATCAACTTGTTCTGGAACAGGCTGATGTAGGCCGAGTACAGGATTGGGATGATGAAGACGAAGATAAAGAGGAGGCCGAAGGGCGCGAGGAAGAGGAGGCCGGTCGTCGGCCGCCTCTTGCGCCTCAGCGGCGAGGTTGTCTGCAGTGTCATAGGGGCTTGCCTTGTCTCAGGAAGGGGCCGAG
>NZ_JAWRYK010000048.1:0-402 GCF_046534635.1 Leifsonia sp. SIMBA_070
GTGACCACGGCCAGCACGCCCACCGCCTCGGCGTGGTCGAGGATCTGCCGCACCGATTCGGCGTCCCGGCCACCACAGGCGGCCAGGTGGGTGTGGGCGTCGATCAGCGGGGGCAACGGTTCCGGATCCGGCGGTGGGGTCCGCCGCCGCTCCTTCTTGAGTTCTTTGTTGCTCTTTTCCTGGCCGCTGCTCTCATTCTGGTCGGTCATGTCAGAGATCGACCTCACCCACGATGACCGACACACTGCGACCGCCGACCCAGATGTCGGTGTCGTCGTCGTTGATCAGGACACGGCCGGACCGGCCCAGCGCCGCCCCCTGCGCCGCGACGTACGTCGCGGGCGCGATCTCCAGACCGCGCAGCCAGCACGCCAGGCCCGCATTCAGGCTGCCGGTCACCGG
>NZ_JAWRYK010000541.1:0-256 GCF_046534635.1 Leifsonia sp. SIMBA_070
CTGCAGCTCCTTGAGCAACATTAGATACTAGCATACCTGGTATAATAGTTTGATATCCTTGTGCTGCTAATTGAGTAAATAATGCTGGATATAAACTATAGTGCATTCCTGTCATTACTAATAGTGGAGTAAATGCTCCCATTATTAATGGTATTACCCATGAAGCTTTACTATCTAAAAATAAAATTCCACTTGCTAAAACTTCTCCAACTATATTCCCTAAAGGACCAATAAATATCAATGCAATTGGTGCCAT
>NZ_JAWRYK010000542.1:0-256 GCF_046534635.1 Leifsonia sp. SIMBA_070
GGAATCAACGCTGCACGCGGCGGCGCTGCATCCTCGCCGGTGCATCCTCGCCGGTGCACGCCGCGGCGCTGTGGCCGGGGCAGGCCGTCACCCGGACCCGGGAGGCCGCAGGAGAAGACTGTGCATGCCCCCGTCGACGGCGAGGCAAACACCGGTGGTGGAACCGTTTGCCGGGTCGGCCAGAAAGAGGATCGATGCTGCCACCTCGACGGTCGTCACTAGCCTGCCGTGCGGTTGCCGGGCTTCCAGCGCCCGG
>NZ_JAWRYK010000543.1:0-256 GCF_046534635.1 Leifsonia sp. SIMBA_070
GGCCTCCACCAGACCGGTGGGGGGCCCTTTCGCATGAAAGGACACACCATGACGCATTCCAGCGGACCGCACGCAGTGGACGAGTGAGGGATCATCGCGCGATGGCGCGGCGATCGACCGCTTTATCGTCCACCACGCCGCCACAAGCTCGCTCGAGGCGATCCTCGAACTCTTCCGGCCTGGCGGCCGCGTCGTCTCAGCCAACTACGCGATGGGCCGCGACGGCGAGCTCGTCGCGACGGTCGAGGAGCAGTAT
>NZ_JAWRYK010000544.1:0-256 GCF_046534635.1 Leifsonia sp. SIMBA_070
GTGGAATATGGTGTTCTAAGTGACCCTTCACCCTTTAACTTCAGCGGCCGACCCGCGCGTGGCTGACTACACCGGCCTGACAGACACCGCCCTGCGGCGCCGGCGAGAGCCCGAGGAAGGCATGTACATTGCCGAGTCCTCGAAAGTGCTTCGCCGGGCGCTGGACGCGGGGCACCGGCCCCGGTCCTTTTTCCTTGCTGAAAAGTGGATTCCGGATCTCCAGGATCTTCTGGACCGGTATCCGGAGGTGCCCGCC
>NZ_JAWRYK010000545.1:0-256 GCF_046534635.1 Leifsonia sp. SIMBA_070
CCTGCTGCCGGTCGTCGGCATCATCCTGGGCCTCATGATGTGCTTCGACCTCGGCGGCCCGATCAACAAGGTCGCGTACGCCTTCGCCGTCGCATCGCTCGCCGACGGTTCGCCCGACAACCCGATCCCGTATTACATCATGGGCGCCGTGATGATCTCGGGCATGGTGCCGCCGCTCGGCATGGCGCTCGCGTCGACGGTGTTCGCGCGCCGGAAGTTCACCGCCACCGAGCGCCAGAACGGCATCGCGGCCTGG
>NZ_JAWRYK010000546.1:0-256 GCF_046534635.1 Leifsonia sp. SIMBA_070
GACCTGGGGTTCGTGGTTCATTTGGGCGCACCGTCCTCGCCGGTGGCGTACTACCAGCAGGTGGGACGCGCCGGCCGAGGAACCCCCAGCGCCGATGTGCTGCTGCTGCCCGGGACCGAAGACAAGGACATTTGGGAGTACTTCGCCACCTCGTCCATGCCGGCGGAGGGCCCGGCGAACGCCGTGCTGACGGAACTGGCCTCGGGGGCGGTTATGTCCAGCGGTGCTCTCGAGACACGGGTGAACCTGAAGCGCT
>NZ_JAWRYK010000547.1:0-256 GCF_046534635.1 Leifsonia sp. SIMBA_070
GTCATCACCGATCGTCCCGAGTGGTGACCGCTCGCCGCGAGGTGTCCGCGGATGGCCTGCCGGCCACGATGGATGCGGCTGCGAACGGTGCCGAGCTTGACGCCCAGGGTCGCGGCGATCTCCTCGTACGACAGACCTTCGATGTCACACAGGACCACCGCGGCACGGAACTCCGGCGCCAGGGCATCCAGGGCGCTCTGCAGATCCGGGTCGAGATTGGCGTCGTTGAAGATCTGCTCGGGATCGGGGTCGTTGC
>NZ_JAWRYK010000548.1:0-256 GCF_046534635.1 Leifsonia sp. SIMBA_070
GTAGAAATCACGCGCTTCCTGTTTCTGGCCGGCGAGATCGGCTATGAGCGCAGAATTATAGGTACGGAACAAACCATACCATTCCGGTCCCTGCATTTTTTGGATGTCGGCGAGCGCCTGTTTGGGGTTGCCCTGCCCGACCTTCACCCATGCGCTCATGAAGCCTGTCGCAAGGCGATCCATATCGGATTGCAACGACAGCATCAGAAGCGGCCCGACCTTGCGATATTGCTTGCGGTCGATGGCGTCGATGGCC
>NZ_JAWRYK010000549.1:0-256 GCF_046534635.1 Leifsonia sp. SIMBA_070
CCTGCCTGCGTATGCTGACCATTTAACACTATGTCATGATAAAACCAGTTCATTCCTTCCGGTGTTGTCGTCCAAACACTCCACCCGCCTTTGTCAGCGAGTGCATACGAGAGATAACCGGTCCACGTCTGCTCCTTCATCTTGGACGCCTCATCAAGCCAAACGCCGTCCAACCCTTTACTGACCAGCGTCTTGGGATTGTCAGCGGATTTAAACTGGATGAGGATATACCCTTTCAACCACACACGATTCTTGG
>NZ_JAWRYK010000550.1:0-256 GCF_046534635.1 Leifsonia sp. SIMBA_070
GTCCGTGCATCCACCCGCCGCGGCGGCGCCCCCGGGATGAAGCATCCTGACGTCGGCGTACGGGTGGCAAAAGGCGGCTTCTCCACGGGCCAAGCGGCACAAGGCTGGTCAGCCCAGGCAGACGCCGAGCGGGGAGCAATCAAGGGGCCGCTGCCATCCGGCTGGACGCCCCTCTCCACCTGCGAACTTGGGTGATTCTTCGCGATCGGCAGGAAAATCATGTGCCCGAGTATGCCATCAGCCGTGGCACGCACCC
>NZ_JAWRYK010000551.1:0-256 GCF_046534635.1 Leifsonia sp. SIMBA_070
GCCGAGCGGATACGCCGCAGGACGCTCTCGGTGCCGGAGAACGTGAGGTCCCCTTGGAGTTCTTAGATCCTGATGCGATCACGCTTGCCCCGCAGGAAGTGCCGTTCGAACTCGTTGCGATCGGTGGCGACCTCGAACTCTTCGGCATTCCGGAACGAGCGAACCGCGGACCTGCTCTCCCTGGCAACGTTGAACATGTGGAGCCCCAGGTCGGAGGAGAGCCGCTTGCAGGCACTGACACCGCGGACGCTGTTGC
>NZ_JAWRYK010000552.1:0-256 GCF_046534635.1 Leifsonia sp. SIMBA_070
GCCCAGGCCGTGCCGATCCGTCGCCCGCTCGTGGAAGTGCTTGACCGTCCAGCCCGAGTAGCGCTGTTCGTAAAGGGCCGCGATGCGCTCGACCTCGTCCGCCGGCACCCGGTGGGGGCTGATCTTGCCCAGCCGCCGGTCCAACAGGCCGGCCGCCCCCTCGGCCTCGTACCGCCCCCGCCAGCGCCGGAACGTCCGCTCCGAAACACCGAGCCATTCCGACGCCTCTCCGGCGCTCAGGCCCTTGGCGCGATGG
>NZ_JAWRYK010000553.1:0-256 GCF_046534635.1 Leifsonia sp. SIMBA_070
GAATGACGGCTTCCAGAGCTTGTAAATCAGTGTAAGAGACGACCTCCACTACTAAAACCGAAAAAAAGGAATCGGTCTGTAAACCCAGAGATTCTCCTGCTTCCTCTAACAGGCGTGGGTCTTTATATTGCAGCAGGTCAGTAAATAACTCCTGCGTTTTTTTGTAGTAGACTTCCTCTTGGGTTTTCCGCTTTGTCATCTCCAGTGCTAGGACGTTGCTCGCTTGCTCGATGGTCATTTGATCATGAGACGATAT
>NZ_JAWRYK010000554.1:0-256 GCF_046534635.1 Leifsonia sp. SIMBA_070
CTGGACTCAGCGGTCGAGCCGGTGCTGCCAGAACCTCGGCTTGCGCCGGTTGTGCGCATAGGCGAGGATCACGAAGCTCGTATCGGTGAGGTAGTAGAGCACCCGGTACGGGAACACCGTAACTGCCATGCTGCGCACGGTCGGAGTGTCCACCCAGCCGGGGAACGCGGGCGCGGAGCGCGGCCAATCGGAGATACGGGCTATCGCCTCGTCAATGGCGTCGTAGAAGTCCTCGCCCAGACCCGACTCTCGGTCG
>NZ_JAWRYK010000555.1:0-256 GCF_046534635.1 Leifsonia sp. SIMBA_070
GGCGAGGGCGAGGACCAGTCGCTGGTTTTCACCACCAATATGGGCGATCTCGCCGAGGCGGGACCGGAGCATCCCATCACCGTGCATGTCGATCCGGAGACCGGCGAGCCGACGCCGCTGGTTCGGGTGCGCGGCCGGCTGGATGCGCTGATGGCGCGGCCGGTCTTCTACGAACTGGCCGAGGCTGCCGTCGAGCGTGACGGGGTGATGGGTGTGTGGAGCGGCGGCGAGTTCTATCCGCTGGGAGCGGGCGATG
>NZ_JAWRYK010000556.1:0-256 GCF_046534635.1 Leifsonia sp. SIMBA_070
CCAACAGTTCAACCTGGAAGTTGACTCCAACAAATGATACTTCAAACGAAGCAACAAATTGGGTAGAAAACATTGTCCCACAAAATCCAGCCATTCTAACATTCAAAAATACAGTAACAGGAACGATAACCAATGACATTACGGGTTTAACAGTTTCGAGAATCCTTTTTGATATTGATGCTCCAAATTATACAATTGGAGGCAATAGCATTGCCCTGCAGAGTGACCTTGTGAATAATTCATCACAAACTCAGGT
>NZ_JAWRYK010000557.1:0-256 GCF_046534635.1 Leifsonia sp. SIMBA_070
GCCTTTGCCTGCGAGGACCACGACGCGGTGCTGGGCAACCTGGCTGCACGCATCAGTCCGCGCATCTTGAAGGCCCCCGGCCGGCTTCAGGCCGCCGCCGATCAGGTGGGGGAGTATTTTGCCGGGACCCGCCGTGCCTTCGACCTGCCCCTGGACCTGCGGCTGACCGCCGGCTTCCGGCGGGTCATCGTGGAGCGCCTCCCGGACATCCGTTACGGATCCACCGCCAGCTATTCGGCGCTGGCGGCCCTGGCCG
>NZ_JAWRYK010000558.1:0-256 GCF_046534635.1 Leifsonia sp. SIMBA_070
CGATGCCGAATCGCAACTGGCCGTGCTCGACGTCCTGGGTTCGGACGAACGCAGCGCCACCTGACCGCAGTGCTCTGAGGATCGGCGCCGATCTGGCATGGTTTAGGCATGACTGCCCCAGTGATGTTGCTCGACGGTGCAAGCCTGTGGTTTCGGGCCTTTCATGCCCTGCCCGAGAAGATGACCGCACCCGACGGGCGTCCGGTCAACGCGGTCCGCGGATTCTTCGACATGATCGCTTCTCTGGTCACCCGGG
>NZ_JAWRYK010000559.1:0-255 GCF_046534635.1 Leifsonia sp. SIMBA_070
GGAATCCGACGTCGTGATCACCATGGGCTGCGGGGACGCCTGTCCGGTCTTCCCGGGAAAACGCTATGAGGACTGGAAGCTCGATGACCCGGCCGGCCAGGGCCTGGACGCTGTCCGCCCCATCCGCGACGACATCAAGGCCCGCATCCGGGACCTGATCACCGACCTGCTGCCGGCCCGGTAACACCCCCTTTGTTGAAAGAGATCCACATGCCTGAGAACACTGAAACCGGACTTTCCCCACTTCCCGTCGCC
>NZ_JAWRYK010000560.1:0-255 GCF_046534635.1 Leifsonia sp. SIMBA_070
CTCAGGACGCAAATTATTATCATGGTTTTCCGGTACAGCTTCAGGTTGTGGTACAGGAATGTCTTTTCTGCTAATCAGATACCAGTTAGTGCTGTTAATCCCCTGACCACGTTTCAGTATGTAATCATAAGCTCCGGCTGTAATACGTTCCGTCTGAATGAATTCAGCATTATCAGCATTGCCACTGACGTGAATCACTTCAATCCCATTAAGTGTCTCTGCACCAGTACCACCGGCCTGAGTAACAGCGACACG
>NZ_JAWRYK010000049.1:0-400 GCF_046534635.1 Leifsonia sp. SIMBA_070
GCCGAGCAGGCGCCCGTCGGGCGCGGACCCCAGCACGACACGCTCCGCGCCCGGGCCGAGGGGGAACGGATCCGTGCCGAAGTTCGTCACGATCTCCCACCCGTTCGGCCTGCGGAAACGCAGCACGTCGTCGCGGCCGGTCTCGATCCATTCGAGACCCTCGCCAGTTTGCAGGTCCCGACGCAGACCGAGCGCCCTCCGATAGAGCGACAGGGTCGATGACGGATCCGCCGATTCGGCCTCGACCGCCGAGCCCGCAAACCATGCGGGTTGCGGCAGGTGGCTTCCGCCCGAGCCGAAGCCGAAGGACTCACCGGTGGCCGTCCACGGCAACGGCACGCGGCATCCGTCGCGGCCGAGTCCGTCATACTCTCCACCCCGGAAGAACGCGGGGTCCTGG
>NZ_JAWRYK010000012.1:0-697 GCF_046534635.1 Leifsonia sp. SIMBA_070
GGTGGTGAAGTCCGAGCCCATGCCGGCAACGGTGAAACGGTCAGCTGCCAGGTAACCGATAACGGTGAGGGCGCCGACGATCCACAGCAGTTCGTACCGGCCCCGCAGCACGCCCGAGAAATCCCCGACCATCCAGCTGTTCAGGGTCTGCAGGAGATCGGAGCGGTAGGCAAAGAACGTGGTGACCGCGGAAATGACGCCGCCGAGCATGATGCCCACCAGGGGAACAATCAGCGTGTTGCGCAGCGGCAGGCGGCGCAGGATGAGGAGGAACAGCGCAGTTCCGGCGGCCGCGAAGACGGTGGCCGTGGACATCTTCATCATCAGGGACGCACCCGGAAGCAGGACGGTAACCACCAGGATGCCCAGCGATGCGGATTCCACGGTGCCGATGGTGCCCGGTTCCACGAATTTGTTCCGCGCCATCAGCTGCATGATCAGGCCTGCGACGCTGACGGCCATGCCGGCCAGGATGATGCTCAGGGTCCGGGGCACGCGGCTGACCCAAAAAACCTTCCAGGCCGCGGGATCGCCGGCCAGCAGCCGGGGCAGTGAAACATCGCTGACCCCGATGAACATGCTCGCCACAGCCAGCGCCAGGACCGCCGCGGCACCCAGGGCCAGGCTGACCGCGGTTCGCGGAAGCCGTCGTCGTCGGGCAGTGACGGCTGCGGCTGGGGAAGACGGTGGCCCATCG